>JACPZV010000409.1 GCA_016195295.1 Acidobacteriota bacterium | reverse complement strand
CTGGCGATAGAGCGTGCTGCGATTGATCGTGAGCGTGGCACTGAGCTGGTCTTGCTGCGCCAGCCCGAGTTCGATCAGCTGCACCGCGGCAATGCGTTGCCCCGCCGCATCGTGTTCGGCGTGCACAAACACCGGTACGCCCGAGGCGAAGTAGGCGACCTGCCCCCGCGCGCGCACCATCGCAACGACGTCATTGATCTCCTGAGCGTCGCCGGGGGTCGTGGGTAAGTGGAATTGGGTGGGCATCCTTTGACGTGGCTGTGTGATGCATTAATTATTACGCAACGCCATAGCTTTGTCAAGAACATCCGGGCCTTTACGCACCTATGACAGGAGCCCTGAAGTTAGAACCTGTAGAACCTCTAGAACCTGGGTACCAAGTGCACGTTCGTCGCTTTGATCGCGGCCGTCACCTGCACTCCCGGCGTGAGGTTCAGTTCTTCGCGCGAGCGGTGCGTGATGAGCGCGTCGAGCGCGAATCCACAATCGAGCGACACGCGGTCCACGGGGCCTTCCGCGGTGATGCTCACGACGCGCGCGGCAAGGTGATTCCGTGTGCTCGCGTGCGTGGACAGCTGCGTGCCCAGCGTGACGTCTTCGGCGCGAATGCAGGCGTAGACGTCCGTCCCCGGCGCGAGCGGATCGCGTTCAGCGACCTGCAGGACGACGGCGCCGACGGCGACTTCGAGCACGCCGCGCGACGCGCTCAGCACGCGCGCGGGCACCACGGCCTCCACGCCGAGCGAGGCGGCGACGTCGGCGTCCGCCGGATGACTGAACACGTCGCCGATCGACCCCGACTGCCGGACGCGCCCGCCGATCATCACCACCACGGCATCGCCCATCGCGAGCGCTTCGACCCGGTCGTGTGTCACGAGGATCGCCGGCGTCGCCATTCGGTGCAGCAGGCCCCTCACGTCGCGACGCAGGCGCGCCCGCGTCGGCATGTCGAGCGCGGCGAAGGGCTCGTCGAGCAGCAGCAACCGCGGTCGCGGCGCCAGCGCCCGCGCGAGCGCGACGCGCCGGGCTTCCCCACCCGACAGCTCACGCGGATAGCGATCTCCGAGATCCGCAACTCCCAGCAGCTTGGCAATTTCTTCAACAGGGTCCGACCCTGGTCGGACTCCGTACTGCATGTTGTCGCGCACGGTGAGATGCGGAAACAGCGTCGGTTCCTGAAACACGAGGCCGATGCGCCGCTCTTGCGGCGCGCGCCACACAGCGCGTGCGACATCGCACCAGACTTCGTCGTCGAATCGAATCGCGCCCGCGTCGGGCCGCTCGAGTCCCGCGATCTGGCGCAGGACCGTCGTCTTGCCGGCGCCTGACGGGCCAAACAGGACCAGGATCGATCCAGCGGCGAGCTCGACGTCGATCGCCGCGGACAAGTGAAACCCGCTGGCGAATCGCCGCTCGACGTCGACATGGAGGCCGGGGCCTTTCGGACTCGGCAGTCCCGACTCCGTCGGATGGAAGGCGGGTCCTTCCGCCTCCGCGGAACGCTTCGGCGGACCGCCGTAGCCTTGGCGGAGGCGGTTTGGACCCGCCGTCAGTGGCGAGGCTTCACCCATACCGAGCGCTGCAGCGAGTAAGTGGACGCGAGGATGACGAACGACGCGATGAGGAGCAGCAGCGACGTGCGCGAGGCCGCCGCGTAGTCCAGCGACTGCACCGCGTCGTAGATCGAGATCGACACCGTGCGCGTGACGCCCGGGAGATTCCCGCCGACCATCAGCACGACCCCGAACTCGCCGAGCGTGTGCGCGAAACTCAGCACGATGCCGGTCACGAGCCCGCGCACCGACAGCGGGAGGACGACTCGCCGAAACGTCTCGAGCCGCGAGACGCCGAGCGACCACGACGCTTCGAGCAGACGACGATCGACCGACGCAAACTCCGCGCTGAACGGCTGCACGGCAAACGGCATCGAATAGAGCACCGACGCGATGACTAGGCCTTCGAACGTGAACGGCAGCCCGTGTCCGGCCAGCCGCGCGTAGGCGCGTCCGACGGGACTCAGCGGCCCGATCGCAAGGAGCACGTAGAAACCCAGCACCGTCGGCGGCAGCACGAGCGGCAGCGCGACGATCGCCTCGACGAGAAACTTGCCGCGCCACGTCGAGAACACGATCCAGTACGCGATGGGAATCCCGATCGCGAGCAGCACCAGAGTGGTGGTCGCGGCCAGTCGCACGCTGAGCCACAAGGCGGAGTAGTCCACGATCAGCGATCCGGCAGAAAGAAACCGTACTGTTTGAAGATGTCGCGGCCGTCCGCGCTCAGCACGAACGCGCGCAGCGCCCGCGCCTCGTCTGCGTCCCCTGCCCATTTCAAAATCGTCCCGCCCTGCTCCATCCGCGGATACATCGTCAGGGGAACCTCGAACCAGCGCGCGCGATCTTTCAGGCTCGGCGTCAGCGCAAGCGACAGCGCGACGATGCCGGCGTCGGCCGCGCCGCTGCCGGCAAACTGCAGGGCTTGCGCGACGTTCTCGCCGTACACGAGTTTCGGCTGCACTTGCTCGTAGAGGTTCGCGGCGCGCAGCGCCGCCACGGCGGCCCGCCCGTACGGCGCGTGCTCGGGATTCGCGATCGCGACATGCGCGACCGACGGGTCAATCAGCGCCTGCAAGCCGCGATGCTCGACGTCCAGACGCGACGTCGACGGCGTCCACACGACGAGGCGGCCGACCGCGTAGCTGAATTCGCCGTTCTCGAGCGTGAGCCCGCGCGCCGCGAGCTGCCGCGGGTAGTCGAGATCGGCCGAGAAGAACATGTCGAACGGCGCGTGACTCAAGAGCTGCGCGTAGAACGTGCCCGACGAGCCGTACGAGATCTTGACGTCAACGTCGTGTGACGCGCGGAACCGATCCACGAGGACGCCGAGCGCGACGTTGAGGTCCGCCGCCGCCGCAATCCGTACCTGATGGCGAGCGTGTGACGACACGGCCCGGCATCCCGTGGCCGCCACCAGCCCCGCGCACACGCCCACCCACGCGACTCGTCTGAAGGACACAGTTGTCTGAACAGTTTAAACTGATTTAAGCTGACTTGTGCAACGGTATCAGTCATGTCACTGCTGACGGTCAGACAGGCCGCCGAGCGGCTGGGCGTGGGCTACTCCACGCTGAAGCACTGGATCTACGAAGGGCGCGTCCGCACGCGCGTCACGAGCGGGGGCCACCACCGCATCGCGGACAGCGAGGTCGATCGCCTGCTCGCCCCGTCGACGCGCGCGCCCGCGAAGAAGACGGGGCACGCGCGCGCCGGCGCCATCGTGTCCATCAGCGGACGAAATCAGCTGCGCGGCTACGTCGACGAAATCCGCGTCGAAGGTCTCCTGGCGCAGGTGCGGCTGCGCATCGGCGATCAGACGTTGACCGCCGTCATCACGCGTGACGCGGTGGACGAGCTTCACCTGCGGCGGGGTGACGAGGCGCTCGCGATCGTGAAGTCCACCGAGGTGATGATCGCGCGCGAAGCGGAGACGCCGGTGCACAAGACTGCGCAGCGCGGACCGCCGGGCCGGAAACGGCGGACATGACGAAGCCGT
>JACPZV010000408.1 GCA_016195295.1 Acidobacteriota bacterium | reverse complement strand
TCCCGACATCAACGCCGTGCTCGGTGGCAAGAGCCTCACCGACTACGTCGCCTCGGGCGGCGCGCGCTCGCTGTTTCTCATCGACAACGGGTACGTGCTGCCGTTTTCCTGGAACGCGACCGCAGGAGTCGGCTGGCAGCTCAACAAAGTCACGTCGCTGGACGTCGACTACGTCCACGACCTCGGGTTAAAGCAGCTCGGCGCGTACGACCTGAACCTTCCGACGTCTGGCGCCATCAGCGCCACGAATCCGCGGCCGGTGGCCAACTTCAGCGAAGTGAAGGTGATGCAGAACAACACCAGCAGCTGGTATGACGCCGTCGAGACGCAGCTGCGCACGCGCGTCCGCGGCGCCGACAGCCTGCAGGTGTCCTACACGCTCGCGTTCAGTAGGCGCGATGGCGTGAGCCATTACCAAAATTACTTCGGCACGATGCGGACGCCGCAGCAGTCCGGGTATCAGGAGGGCGGCAACCGCCACAACCTCACCGTCTCGGGTTCTACACACCTGCCCTATGACCTGCAAGTCAGCGGCATCATTCGGTGGCTGAGCGGCTCGCCGTTCGGCGTGCAGGCCGGCGTCGACCTCGATGGCGACGGTCAGACGCAGAGCGATCGGCCTGTGGGGCTGCCGATCACCGTCGGGATGGGCGATGTCGCGTCGCAACTCGCCATCATCAACGCCTTCCGGGCATCAAGGAACCTGACTGCGATCACACCTGACATGCTCGATCTCAATCCATATCTGTCGGTGGACCTGCGGTTGACCCGCCAGGTGCGGCTGGGTGGCACGCGCCGCGTGGACCTGTTCATCGAGGGCTACAACATCACGAACCACGTCAACTTCAGCCCCGGCGTCTCGGCCAATATGAACGCCGCCGCCTTTCTGTCGCGCACCTCGGCGGGAGACCCGCGTCAGATCCAGTGGGGGCTTCGATTTGCGTTCTAGAAGAATTGATCGCGTCGTTCTGTCCGGCGTGGCGATCGTCGTCTGTGCGTCGGCGCTGATCGTCCGGGCGCAAGCGCCGGCACCCACCCAAGACATGGCGCATCCGCAGGGCACCAACGCCGGGATCTTCGCCTTCACGGGCCATTGTGCGAGCTGCCACGATACGAGCAAAGACGGGGCGCAAGATCGCTACACGCTGAACCATCGCACGCCTGAGGAAGTGCTGGCGACCATCACCACAGGGCGGATGGCGCAGTACGCGCAAGGGCTGTCGGAATACGAAAAGCGCGTCCTGGCGGTGTATGTCGGCGGACGACCGCTGGGCGCCGCTGCGTCCGGCGATGCTTCGCAGATGAAGAACCGCTGCGAGAGCCATCCGGCGTTCGCTCCGGGCAAGGGCTCAGAATGGAACGGATGGGGATTCGACGGCACCAACTCGCGCTTCCAGACTTCACCTGGCCTGACGGCCGCCGACACGCCCAAGCTGGCGCTGAAGTGGGCCTTTGGTTTTCCCAACGGTAACTCGGCTTACGGGCAGCCCACGGTTGCGGGCGGTCGAGTCTTCGTGGGCGCCGACACCGGGTTCGTCTACTCGCTGGACGCGGCGAGCGGGTGCATTCACTGGTCCTTCCGCGCGGATGCTGGCGTGCGCACGGCGCTGTCGGTCGGCCCGGGAAACCGCGCGAACCGTTTTCTCGCGTACTTCGGTGACGTGAAGGGCAACGTCTACGCCGTCAATGCCGAAACCGGGGCGCAGGTGTGGAAGGACCGGCTGGACAACCACCCGATCGCGCGCGTGACGGGCGCGCCCAAGCTGATCGCAGGACGCCTGTACGTGCCGCTCTCCTCGCTCGAGGAGTCGGGCGCGGGGAATCCCAACTATCCGTGTTGCACGTTTCGCGGCGGCGTGGCGTCCTACGATGCGATCACCGGCAAACGCCTCTGGAAGTCGTACACGATTCCCACCGAGGCCCAACCGCGCAAGCGGACCGCGAAGGGGATGTACTTGTACGGGCCAGCGGGCGCGGGCGTGTGGTCGTCTCCGACCGTTGATTTGAAGCGGCGCGCCGTCTACGTCGCCACGGGTAACGCCTATACAGAACCGGCCGCGGAGGCGTCGGACGCCGTGATTGCGTACGACCTCGACACCGGATCGCGGCTCTGGACGAAGCAGGTGATGGCCAACGACGCGTACGTGCGCGATTGTCCCGGGAAGTACCGCCCGAACGTGCCGACGGACAACAAGTCGGAAACGTGTCCTGACGATCTCGGGCCCGACATGGATTTCGGCAACTCGCCAATCTTGCGTACCTTGGCGGATGGGCGGACGCTGATCGTGATTGGGCAGAAGGACGGGCACGCGTGGGCGCTGGATCCCGACAAGCGGGGCGCGGTGGTTTGGAGCCGTCAGCTCGGGCTCGGCTTCGAGGGTGGTGGCTCGATCATGTGGGGCTCGGCCGCCGACGACAGTCTGGCGTATTTTCCGGTGACCCGCGCGCGCCAGAACCTCGGCCTAGCCGCTCTGCGGCTGACGACGGGCGAATTGGCGTGGCGCGCGTCTCCGCCTGAGGGCGGCTCCGCTCCGGTCACGGTGATTCCTGGCGTGGTGTTCTTCGGGTCGAGCGCCGGCGCCGTGTACGCCTACTCAACGGCGGATGGCAAGGCGCTCTGGCAGTTCGACACGGCGCGCGAGTTCGATACCGTCAACGGTGTGTCGGCGAAGGGCGGTAACATCAACGCCGCTGGGCCGGTCGTGGCTGGAGGCATGCTGTTCGTTCCATCAGGGTATTCGGATCTCGGCGGCGGCGTGCGCGGCAACGTCCTGCTGGCGTTTGGCCCGCAATGACGGCCCTTGTCTGATCCCAATTTGCAAGGTGGCTCATGAAGCTGACACGAAATCGCGCGCGCGTTGTGTTGCTGGCCGTGATGGCGGTCTCGGTCGTTTTCTCGGGGCCGGGCACGGTGACGCCCCGTGCGCAGGCGCCGAAACGGCTGGCGCTTGTCGGAGGAATGCTGCTGACGGGTTATGAAGTCCCGGCGATTCACCACGCGGCCGTTGTCATCGAGGGCAACAAGATCGTCGCCGCTGGTCCGGCATCCGAGATCAAGATTCCCGCCGGTGCCACCGTCGTGGATACGAGCGGTCGGGCGATGCTGCCAGGCTTGATCGAGACGCATGGCCATCTGATCGTCCTCGGCCACGGCGCGTACGAGACCTGGTTCCCCTGGATCAAAGCCCACGGCGGCGATGCGATGCTGACGCGGGTGATGGAGATCTCGGCCAAGCAGCTCTTGATGGCGGGCGTCACGACCACCATCGATCTGGGCGCCCCGCTCAAGCCGAGTTTGAGCATCCGCGATCGGATTAACAAAGGCGAGGTCATCGGCACACGCACGCTGGTCAGCGGTCCGTGGATTGCGCGCTTGTCCGGGCCGGGAGCCGGTGGCGCGATGCAAGTGGGCTTCGGGGGCTTCAACATCGCTTCGTCGGCGGAGGCCGCGCAGAAAGTCGAGGAGCTCGCCGCCGCGGGAGTCGATCATATCAAGGCTCACTCCGGCCTCACGCTCGAGGACTACAAGGCGATCGTCGACGCTGCGCACAAGCATCGCCTGCGCGTGTACGCGCACGTTTACGCGGAGACCGACGTGCGCCACGCGCTCCAGGCTGGCGTCGACGTGCTGCAGCACGTCGGCTCGGCGGGCACGGC
>JACPZV010000407.1 GCA_016195295.1 Acidobacteriota bacterium | reverse complement strand
GAAACCGTGATCTTCACCTCGTCTCCGTCGAGGAAGCCGCCGGCCTCGAGGGCCGCGTTCCACATCAGGCCGAAGTCTTTCCGGTTGATCGTCAACTCGGTCTCGAAGCCGACGCGTGCGTTTCCCCACGGATCCTTGGCTGCCCCCAGATACGTCGCGGGCAGCGTGACCTCCTTGCTGACGCCGCGGATCGTCAGCGTGCCGACGATGTCGAACTGTTCGGCGGTCTTCCGCACGATCCGGGTGCTCGCGAACGTCAGCGTCGGGTATTTCTCTGCGAAGAAGAAATCCTCCGAGCGCAGATGTTGATCGCGGTCGGGGGTCGCCGTGTCGACGCTCGCGGCGTTGATTGAGAGCGACACGCTTGACGCTTCGGGACGCTGTTCGTCGAACTGCACGGTGCCCGAGAAGTCCGCGAAGCGGCCGCGGACTTTGGTCACCAGATGTCGCACTTGGAAGAGCACCTCGGAATGCGCTTTGTCGATCGCGAACGTTCGGAGGGGGGTGGCGGTGGTCGTGCTGCTCATGATGACGCTCCTTCGGGTAAGTAGGTGACTGGTTGATAGTTGACTAATCAATCATTTGAGTCAAAAAAAGACTACTCGTGCGGCGCGCGGACCGCCTCCAGCAGCCGGATGAACGCGACGCGATCCTTGGCGCGCAGCCCTTTCATCGACTCTTCGTGCGAGCGCAGCGAGGGCTCGTCCAGCTTCTGCAGGACGGCCAGACCCTTCGGCGTGATCCAACACAGGTGCTGCCGGCGATCCTTGGGACAGCGCTGGCGACGCACCAGATCCTTGGCCTCGAGCCGGTCGAGCAGGCGCGTGACGCCGGGCGTCCGCTCGATCATCCGGTCCGCGATTTCAAGCGTGGGCACACCGTCGCGACCTTCGGCGTCGGCGCCGCGTAGAATGCGCAGGACGTTGAACTGCTGCACGGTCAGGCCCAGGGGCCCGACCACCGTCGTCATGTGGCGGCGGACCAGATCGGCGGTGCGCATCAGGCCGACGACGGCTTCGTGGGCCGTCGACTGGAACGGCCGGTTCTGGCGCAGCTCGCGTTGCAGGCGACCCATGCGCAATACATTACATAACAATAATTGATATGTCAACTATTGGTAGGATGGCCTCCTATGCCCGCGACCAACCGCCAGATGCGCCTCAAGAGCCGGCCCGTCGGCCTGCCGTCCACGGAGAACTTCGACCTCGTCGACGCCCCCATGCCCGCGGCCGACGCCGGCGGCGTGCTGCGCCGCACGATTTACCTGTCGCTCGATCCGTACATGCGCGGCCGGATGAGCGACGCCGCGTCGTACGCGACGCCGGTCGCGCTCGGCGACGTCATGTGCGGCCACACGGTCAGCCAGGTCGTGGAGTCGCGCCGGCCGGGGTTCCGCGCCGGCGACTTCGTCACCGGCTACGACGGCTGGCAACAATATGCGGTGTCGAACGGCAACGACCTGCGCGTTCTCGATCCGAAGAGCGCGCCGATCTCGACCGCCATCAGCGTCCTCGGCATGCCGGGCATGACGGCGTACGTCGGCCTGCTCGACATTGGGCAACCGCAGCCCGGCGAGACCGTTGTCGTGTCGGCGGCGTCCGGCGCGGTGGGCTCAATCGTGGGGCAGCTCGCGAAGATCAAAGATTGCCGCGCCGTCGGCATCGCGGGCTCGCCCGACAAGTGCCGCTATGCGGTCGACGATCTCGGGTTCGACGCCTGCGTCAACTACAAGACGGACGATCTCGTACCCGCCCTGCGCACCGCGTGTCCCAACGGCGTCGACATCTACTTCGAGAACGTCGGCGGCGCCGTGTTCGCGGCGGTCTTGCAGGTACTCAATCGCGGCGCGCGCATTCCGCTGTGCGGCCTGATCTCGGAATACAACGCGACGACGGATCCCAGCGGCCCGACTCTTCGGCCGCTGCTCGTGAAGCGCGCGATGATCAGGGGTTTCATCGTGAGCGATCATAACGACCGCGCCCAGGCGTTCCTGCGCGAGTGCACGCCACTGGTACGCGACGGCCGACTTCGATATCGAGAAGATATCGTCGAGGGGCTGGAGCGCGCACCCGCGGCGCTGGTCGGGCTGTTCGAAGGACGGAACTTCGGGAAGATGCTCGTCCGCGTGTCGCCTGACCCGACACGGACTTGACGACGTTGAACGCTGAAACCGTAGAGCGCGCTGAGGACGTGTCCGGATCCGGACGCCATCTTCCCACCAACGGGCGATGAACGTCCTGCCAACCAAGCGTCCTCCTTGCGGGTCAAATGGTTACGACGTGTAGCCGTGGGCACGGAACGTGCCGTGCGAGGACGCGATGGATACGCTGCTTGGAGATTTGATGTACGCCGGCCGAGGGCTGCGGAAGAACCTCGGCTTCGCCGCCGTAGCCACGCTGACCATCGCGCTTGGTATCGGCGCGTGCACGGCGATTTTCAGCGTCGTTAACGCCGTGCTGCTGCGGCCGCTCCCGTACTCGAACGCGCAGCGTCTGGTGCTCGTGTGGGGCGAGTTGCGCGCGCGCAACGTCCACGACTGGCCGTTTTCGCCGCCTGACTTCCGCGACCTCCAGCTGCAGACGACGGACAGCTTCGAGGATGTCGCTGCGGTGACGGCCGCGGGCCGGACGCCGCTCGACGACAAGACCGGAGACTCCGAGCAGATTCGCGTAGGCGGCGCGACCGCCAACCTCTTTCGCGTGCTGGGCGCGCGCATCCTCCTCGGGCGCGACTTCACCGACGATGACGCCACGCCGCAGCCTCAG
>JACPZV010000406.1 GCA_016195295.1 Acidobacteriota bacterium | reverse complement strand
CGTCTCGGCGCCGGCCACGGGGCCGTTGACGGGGTCGTAGCCGCTGCGGCCGCCCGTGATCGTGCCGGCCGCGTAGATCACCGCGACGCGCGGTCCACGGTTCAACCCCACAGACGAGGCGCTGACGCGCGCGTACTCGTCGCCGTCGATCTGGCGGCGCGTGTCGCCGGCGCGCAGCTTGTCCAGCACTTGATCCTCGTACGCCACGTCGTCCACGAGGCCCGCGTGCAGCGCGTCCTCGGGCAGGAACGGACCCTCGTCGAACGCTTGGCGAACGTCGGCTTCGTTCTTCTTCCGGCCGTCCGCGATGCCGCGCACGATCCGTTCGTACAGGTCGCGGTTGAGCGACTGGTCCATTTCCTTGTGCGCGGCCGTGTAGCCTTTCTCGGTGAACGTATTGGTGGCGGTCTTGTAGTCGCCGATGTGATGCAGATCCGGATACGCGCCGATCTTGTCGAGCGTGCCGCGCAGAAACAGTTCGTAGGTCGCGACGCCGGTGAGGTCCAGCGACGCCGAGGGCATCAGAAACACTTTGTCGGCGGCGGTCGCCAGGTAGTACTCACGGTCGCCACCGTACTCGAGGTACGCGTAGACCGGCTTGCCGGACTTCCTGTACTCGAGCACGGCGTCGCGCAGTTCCTGCACCTTGCCCCAGAACGGCGACTCGAATCCCGTGGGCTTCAGCAGGACGGCGCGGACGCGCACGTCAACCTTGGCTTTCCGCAGGTTGTCGACCATCGATCGCACGGTCGGCGTCCGCACGCCGCGGAGGTAGCCGACGACGTCCACGGGCGCGACTTCCGCGAGATCGCCGCCGACACGCTGCACGAGCGTGGCGCTCGACGGCACGACGGGTTCACGGCCGAACAAGAAGTACAGCGCGAGGAAGCCGACGACGGAGACGAAGAACGCGACGCCGAGCAGCGTGAACAGAACGGCAAATCCGCGACGTGCCATAGTTCCGAGTATAGCTTGCACAATCTTCAATGCACATCGTGTCTGAAAAACGCGCGGAGCACATTTCAGGCCAGATTCTGCCGATCACATCTTCGGCATCGTCTTCGCATGACGACGATGCTATGATGCGCCGCCTGCCGGAACCGATGACCATCGAGCAGCTCAAGAAACACATGGACGGACGCCTGCGGACGAAGGCGGACAAGGCTGACCTGCGCCGGCTTGAGCGTCGCCTGGACGAGCGGTTCGTCAGGATCGACGAGCGGTTCGTCGCAATCGACGCGCGGTTTGCATCGGTCGACGATCGGCTCGGGATGATTGACCGGCGATTTGACGCGCTCGAGAAGGCACTCAACGCTCGCATCGACGCGCGGTTTGGTTCGGTCAACGACAAGTTGACGACAATCCTGAACATTCTCGATAAGAAGTACGACAACCATCAGATGATTCTGGACCTTTATGAAGTCCGCCTCCAGGAACTCGAGGCGACGCCGCGGGCGTAAGTCTCGCGCCGTTCTGTCGAAGTACCCGTTCGACACGATCGACACATCGGGCCGCAAGCGGGAAGCACGTCGATGGCTCGACGTTCTCGCGGCGCGATGCACGAATGGCGCGCGTCAACCTCATCCTTTGACCGTCGCGGAGCTCTCCCAGATCCACGACCGCGAGTTGGCAGATCTTGCGCGGCGTGACGCCCCGCTGTTCGAAGCGGTACATCAATGTATGTGGGACCAGATGATGGCGGACGACGGCATCACGTTGCGGGAATGGCAACGGCGCGCGGTGCGACGGGCGGAACGCGTGAACGCCATCCGCCGGACACTCTCGCCGGAGATCAGGCTCGCGGATTTGCAGTATGTGAGATCGCCCAAGGGGCGAGGCTGACGGTCTTCAGGTATACTGATTGTTCCTGCCCGCGAGATTTTTCTCACCACTGCGGAAGTGGCGGAACGGCAGACGCGCTAGCCTCAGGAGCTAGTCCGGGCAACCGGGTCGGGGTTCAAATCCCCGCTTCCGCACCATAGACTGGGTCGGTTCCTGTTTCTCAGTGCGTCATGCCGTACATGACGTAGTTGACCCCGAGCTTGTACGCCTCGTTGGTTTGATCGAACGGCCGTAGGCCTCGGCCGGACCACTCCCAGAACTGCGAGACGTCGGTGTTGTAGTTCACAATCATCTGGAGCCGCTTCTTCGGATCGTTGTCTTCGAAGACGCCGCGGAAGATCGGCTGGCCCGCGTTGTACGCCTGCGGGAAATTGTCGATCTGATCGATCTCGAAGAATGAATGAAAGACAGGATTCGATGCCTCCATCGGAAGGAACCGGGCGTCGGGCAGCACGCGTTTCATGTTCTCCGCGAACGGCTCCCACCCGCCGCCAGGGATGCCGCGCCATCCCGGCATCTTGAAGTCGTCGACGATCACGAACCCGCCTTTCTGAATGTACGCGCGCAGCGACGCCGCCTCGCGATCGGTCAGCGTCCACCACCCCACTTCGATGAGGTAGGCGATCGGGAACTTGAACAGTTCCGGATCGTCCAGCGTGATCACGTTCGTTTCATCGTCGTGTCCGCCGAGGTACGACACCTCATTCATGATCTTCATGAGGTTCCACTCGGACAGCGGGTATCCGTGCGCCCACGACGGCAGGCCGCCGGCCCAGTAACCGCCCGGCGCGGGCGTGTACTTCACACGGACGAACGTAAACCGGCCGTCGTAGGACGCGTTGCGGATCACGGGCACGCGTCGGACGATAGCGTGGACGCGAATGTAGATGTGGAGGAGGATGAGGTCGCGCGCGGCGGCACGCGCTGCCGCCTGTTTATCCACAAAATCGTCAGACGATTTTTTTGCGGAGACGACGCGGACGAGTGATTCTGTGAGCGGCTCCCACACGTCGGGCACGTCGTGCCGGACGAGCGGCGTGCTGCCGAGCGCGTGCAGCCAGGTAAAGAGATGACGCTTAAACAAGGGACCCTCGGCAATCATCTCCT
>JACPZV010000405.1 GCA_016195295.1 Acidobacteriota bacterium | reverse complement strand
ATGTCGCCGGCGGCGTGAATCCGGTTGATGATCTCCGTGACGCCGACCTTGTGGCGCGGCGCGGTGGTCCTAATGAAGTCGTCGAACGACACGTCGAGGTGACGCCAGGTCCGGCGGAACTCCTGCTCCATCTGATCGCAGTACGCCAGCGGATCGAGACCCTCTTCGCTCGCCTTCTTGAACACATTCTGCGAGTGCTCGTCGTTCCCCATCAGGAACCGCGTGTCGACGCCGCAGAGTCGCTTGTACCGGGCGATGACGTCGGCGCACACCTTCTCGTAGGCCGTGCCGAGATGCGGCCGGCTGTTGACGTAGTCGATGGCGGTGGTCAGGAAGAATCGGTTCACGCCCTACTGATTCCTTCCGTAGGCCTGCTGGTTCCCCCCGTACGCCTGGACGGCGAGCGCCTGCACTTCCTTGACGGACAGGTTGTTCGCGGACGCCAGTCTCGCGCAATCCTCGAACTCGGGAACCGCGTTCACGACGCGGCCGTCGCGCCGCGCGATCTTGAAGCGCACGACGCCAATTGGCGTCTCGACCGCGACGATCTCCCGGTCGAGACACTCCCGGTCCACCGCGGAGTACCGCAGCCCGATGGTCGTCGTCTCACGGAAGATGACATCGGCGATAGACGACCGCCGCTCGGGCGGAACAATCACCGTCAGAAGCGTGCCCGGGCGGTTTTTTTTCATCTGCACGGGCACGTAGAACACTTCGAGCGCGCCCGCCGCGTAGAGCTGGTCCATCACCACGCCGAAGATCTGCGGGTTCATGTCGTCGATTTCGCATTCGACGACGGTCACCCGATCGCCGTGCGGTGTGTCAGTCGCTCGGCCGATCAGCACCCGCAACACGTTCGGCGTCGTCGTATCGTCTCGGCTACCGGCGCCGTAGCCGACGCGGTCGATCGACATGGGCGGAATCGATCCAAACGAAGACGCGTACGACGAAACGATCAGCGCGCCGGTCGGGGTCACGAGCTCCCTCTGCACCGTCCCGCTGTACACCGGCGCGTCGCCGAGGAGCTTCACCGTGGCGGGCGCGGGCACCGGGAAGATCCCGTGCGCCGAGTGGACCATCCCGCCGCCAACGTTGAGCGGCGAACAGACCACGTGATCCGCCGCCGCCCACTCCATCGCAAACACGATCCCAACGATGTCGATGATCGAGTCCAGCGCGCCGACTTCGTGCAGATGGACCTTCTCCACGGGCATCTGATGGATCGCGGCCTCGACTTCCGCCAGACGCTGGAAGAGCGCCTTCGCGCGGTCACGGCCCGCGAGCGAGAGTGCTGATTTGTCGATCAGCGAGAAGATCTCGGGGAGAGAGCGGTGCGGACGATGATGGTGCTGGGTGCGGGGTGCGGGGTGCGGTGCAGGGTGCTCGTGGTCGTGCTCCGCGCCCGCATGGTCGTGTTCGTGGACGATGAACTGCGTCGCCGAGACGCCGGCACGGAGCACTTTGTGCGCGTGGATGTGTATGCCGGGCAGCGCAAGGCTGCCGAGCGCACGGGTCAGTTCATCGAGCGGCAGACCGGCATCCAGCAACGCGCCAAGCGCCATGTCGCCGGAAATGCCGGAGAAGCAGTCGAAATACAACACCTTCGACACTACAGTTGCCTCATCTCCTTGAAGCTCCAGTATCTCCCCTCGCCGAGCACCACGTGATCGATCAGGTCGATGCCCATGAGCACGCCGGCCGCGGCCAGTCGGCGCGTCAGATCCACATCTTCTGGGCTTGGCGTGGGATCGCCGGAAGGATGATTGTGAAACGCGACGATGGCCGCCGCGCCGCCCATCATCGCTTCGCGAAACACGTCGCGCGGCTCGATCACGGTCGCGTTCAGCGTTCCAACCGCCAGCACCGCCACGCGCATCACCCGATGCTTGGTGTCGAGCAGCACGATGCCGAATTGCTCCGCGCTGCGCGACCCGAACCTGGGCATCAGATACTCGACCGCCTCGAACGGCTTGAGAATCTGCAGCCGTTCGCCCGGCGGCTTGGCCAGCGTCCGCCGGCCGAGCTCGATCGCCGCCACGATTTGCGTCGCCCGGACTGGTCCGATGCCGCCGATCCGTACGAGATCGTCGCACCCGGCTCGCGCCAACCCGTGCAGACCGCCGCGACTCGTCAGCAATGCGTTGGCGAGCGCGAGCGCGCCGCCTCGTCGAGAGCCGTGACCGAGCACGAGCGCGACAAGCTCGTTGTCGCCGAGCGCCGCCGCCCCGTGCCGCAACAGCTTCTCGCGAGGTCGATCGCCGAGCAACAGGTCTTTCATCGTACTACAGCCGCACGTATACTTGAGCGCATGTCGTCGGTTCGTCGCGCGATGCTGTCGCTCGCCGTGATTGCGGCAGTGAGCGGCGCGGCGTGCGGCGACGATCCTCCCACCCAAGAGATGCAGCAGGCGCAGAGCGCGATCGATGCGGCCCGCGCCGCCGGCGCCGATCGGTACTCGCAGGACGAGCTCGTCGCGTCCCAGGACGCCCTCAAACACGCGCGGGACGCCGTCACACAACGCGATTACCGCTTGGCCCTCAATCACGCGCTCGACGCTCGCGCGCGCGCGCAAAACGCGGAGAAACAAGCGAGCGACCGCAAGGCCGCCGCCCGCGCCGACGCCGAGCGCGCGCTGACCGACGCCACGACCGCGCTGGCCGACGCCCGCGGGAAGTTGAAGGCGGCGGAGACGGCGCATGCCGCGGCACGGACGCTGACTGCCGGTCGTGGGACCATCGCCGACGGCGAGAAGGCATTGCAAGAAGCGCGCACAGCCGTCGAGAACGAGGATTTTCAAGCCGCGGTCGACGCGGTTGGCGGCGTTACGACACACCTGCGGGCCGTTACGCGCGATCTCGTGTCGGCGGCCGCGGCGGGCAACCGACGGCGTCATTGAGTTTTCAGCGAAGAAATTGATCGGGCTTGTGCCGCGCCGGTACGAAGAATCTAACGCCCCACCCACACTCCGTCGAACAGCACTTCGGCCCATCCAGTGAGATAGACGCTCTCGTCGCGCCACTCGACGCGTTGCGACCCGCCCGGCGCGATAACCTCGGCGTCGCGCCCCGCCCCACCAAAAGCCGCCGCCGCAATCAGCGCCGCGCACGACCCCGTGCCCGACGACAGCGTCGGACCGACCCCACGCTCCCAGATCAGAATCCGCACCCGGGTGGCGCTCTCGACGATCGCGAACTCGACGTTCGTACCTTCAGGGAACGCCTCGTGGCGCTCGAGCGCCGGCCCGAGCCGGCGGAACCGCGCTTCGTCTGGCAGCGGACCCAGCACCACGCTCTGCGGATTGCCGAAGGTCATGGCGACGACTTGCAGCGCTTCACCCGCCGCGCTGAGCGGCATCGGTCGCAGGTTTTCAGGGAGCCCCATGGCCGCTCGGAACGTTTGTTGCGTTTTCATCCGTGCAACCCGGGTCAACTGCTTCACGCCGCCTTCCGTGTCGATCGTGACGTCGGCGCGGTCTCGCATGTCGTCGCGCAGAAGGAGCGCGGCCAGCGCTCTGACCCCGTTGCCCGACACCTCCGCTCGACCGCCATCGGCATTGAAGAGGACCATCGACGCGCCGTCCGCTTTGCGGGTGAACAGGATGAGACCGTCGGCGCCGATACCCGTGTGGCGATCGCAGAGTTCGCGCGCGAGCACGTCGTGCGACCCGTCGGGCGCTTCGTGCGCTTCGACATACAGGAAGTCGTTGCCGTAGGCGTGGGCCTTGGTGAATTTGATCATCGAATCATCTGGTTATTTGGTCATCGGAGAACCATTCACACTCTACGGCCGTCAAACTATAACTCACGCATTCCATAAGGCAGGCCACGCATGACCCGCGATCTCGACACGCTCACCGCTCAAACGCTGGACGCGCTCATCGTCGGCGGCGGGACCATGGGCCTGGCGATTGCGTACGACGCCGCGCAGCGCGGCCTCACCGTGGGACTCATCGACCGCGATGATTTCGGCAGCGGCGCATCCTTCCATCGATTGCCGACGGTGGACGCCGACGTGCGCTTCCCGCCGACGGCGTCTCGCGATCGAACGAGGGAACGCCGGACGCTCGCGCGAACAGCCCCGCACGCCGTCCGTCCACTCGCCTGCGTGGTCCCCATTTATCGATCGATTTGGCATGGAAGCCTGGTGACTCGAGCGGCGTTCGCCGCGCGCGGTCTTCTGCACGCGGGTCGCCCCGGCGATCTTGTTCCCTCGTTGCGCTTGGCCCGCCCCCGCGTCATCTCGCGGGGCCGCGCGGTTCAGCAATTCCCGGGCCTGAGGCGGCAAGGGCTGACGGGCGCTGCCGTCTTTCACGACTACATCGCGCCGGAAGCCGACCGTCTCACGCTCGCCTTCGCGCTGGCCGCGGCCGAACACGGGGCGGTGCTGGCCAACTACGTCGAGGCGCTGGCGCCGCTCGTCGACGGTCGGCGCGTGGTCGGCGTCCGCGCGCACGATCGCGCAGGCAACCGCGCACTGGAGATCCGCGCACGCGTGACGATCAACGCGACCGGCGCGGCGATCGACGCGCTGCTGACACCCCTGGGTGTTCCCACCGGCATTCACATGACAGGTCGCCTCAGCCTCGTGACGAAGCGCGACGCCGGCGACGAGGCACTGGGCGGCTTCGGGGGAGACCAGCGTCTGCTCTTCCTGGTTCCGTGGCGACAGCGCGCGCTTTTCGGCATGTGGCACGGAGACACGGACGACGTGGCGACGTTCATTCGCCATCTCAACCAAGCGTTTCCCGCGCTCGATCTGTCAATGAATGATGTGACGCTCGTGCATCGGGCGCTCGGGCCTGCGCGCGTTGACAGTGAGCGCGTGATCGACCACGGCGCCGCCGGCGTCGACGGGTTGATCAGCGCGCTCGCGTCGTCGACCCTTGCGGCTCGAAAGCTGGCCGAACGCATCACGGATCTCGCGCTGTCGAAGTTGGCGCGCGCGCCAGTGCCGTGCCGCACGGCCACCTCGCCGCTCCCCGGCGGCAGCCTTCGGGACGTCGGGGCGGCGATTGCCGATGCGCGGCGCGAGTACGACGCTGGCCTTCCCAGCGACTCGATCCCCCATTTGGTTGTGGCGTACGGGTCGCGGTACCGGGATGTGCTGGAGCTAGTGGCCGAGCGACCGGAGTGGCGGACACGTCTCGCGCACGACTCGCCGGTGATCGGCGCGGAACTGGCGCACGCCGCCCGGAAGGAAATGGTGACGACCCTGGCAGACGCCGTCGTGCGGCGCACGCCGCTCGGCGCGCTCGGCCATCCCGGTGAAGATGCGCTCGCGCGCGCCGCGGCGATTGTCGGCGGCGAATTGCGGTGGACTGCGGACCGCGTGCGCGAGGAAATCGCGTCGGTCCGGAAGTTCTACGGGACCCTGAACCCGGTGAAAACGTAGGTGAAGCCGGTGGTGAAACCGACGGTCGGGTCGACCGACGTCAAGCCGAAGAACAACCCCGCATCGAGTCGCAACTGCCCCACGGTGTAGCGAGCGGCAAGTTTCAACAGCCCGCGACTCTCGGTTCCAGGAAACGCCGCGCCGCTCCGCGTCGACACGCGACCGTTCAACTCGCCGACCAGCTCGGCCTGCTGCGTCACCGCCCGGGCGAACGAGAGCCCGTAGGTGAGGTCGTCGTTTTGTCGCGCGCCGTCGGTCGGATCGCCGAGAATCGCCACGCCGAGGTTCCCGACGAGGCGCACGGATTGCACGGTCTTGGCGCCCAGTACCGACAGGAAAAAGTCCGTGGTGTTCAGGTCGAGACCGCTCGCGTTCGACGCGTTCGGCAGCTTCGTCGCGAAGCGGATGCCGATCGCCGGCCGGTTCGCGCCCTCCGAAAGAATGCGAATCTTCGTCGCGACGATCGCATCGTCGATGTCGTGCGAACTGTCGCCGGTCGCGGTGACCGCCGACGCCAGCGGCGCCGCCGGGTTGCGCTGGCTGATGTTGAGCCGACTGTAGAAGTCGCCGTCAATTTGAAGCTCGGCAATCGAGCTGATGCCGAAGCT
>JACPZV010000404.1 GCA_016195295.1 Acidobacteriota bacterium | reverse complement strand
CGTTAAGAGTGAATCGCATCGGTCTCGAACCGCAGACCTACAAAGGCAGCAAGACGACGCTGTGCGCCGGCTGCGGCCACAACGCGATTTCCGAACGCATCATCGACGCGTTCTACGAAATGGGCGTCGACCCGCGTCAGGTCATCAAGCTCTCCGGCATCGGGTGTTCGAGCAAGAGCCCGGCGTATTTTCTGGGCGGCTCGCACGGCTTCAACGCCGTTCACGGGCGGATGCCGTCAGTGGGCACGGGCGCGATGCTCGCCAACAGCCGGTTGATTGCCATCGGCGTCAGCGGCGACGGCGATACCGGCGCGATCGGCATCGGCCAGTTCGTGCACTTGATGCGCCGCAACCTGCCGATCATTTACATCATCGAGGACAACGGCTGTTACGGCCTGACGAAAGGTCAGTTCTCGCCGACGGCCGACCTCGGGTCGAAGCTGAAGACGGGCGTCATCAACGATCTGCCTCCCATCGACACCTGCGCGCTGGCGATCGAGTTGGGCGCGACCTTCGTCGCGCGCTCGTTCTCCGGCGACAAGAAGCAGCTGCTGTCGCTGCTCAAGGCGGCGCTTGCGCATCGCGGCACCGTCATGCTCGACGTCATCTCGCCGTGCGTGACGTTCAACGACCACGAAGGGTCGACCAAGAGCTATGCCTACGTGAAGGACCACGACGATCGGCTCGAGGAAGTCAGCTTCGTCCCGTTCTTCGAGGACATCGCGGTCGATTACGAGCCGGGCTCCACGCAGGAAGTGACGATGCACGATGGGTCGAAGTTGTACTTGAAGAAACTCGAAGAGGGGTACGATCCGACGGACAAGATCAATGCCCTGCGGCGTCTGCACGAGACGGCGCGTCGCGGGGAGTTCGCGACCGGCATCGTGTACATCGAGCCGGATCGAGACGACTTCCTCACCCAACTGAACATCGTCGACGAGCCGCTGGCGACGCTGCCGCTGGATCGCGTGCGGCCCGGCAGGGAAGCGCTCGAAGAGATCATGGACGGGCTGCGATAAGACCGCTTCATGGAGCGCACACTCGCGATTATCAAACCAGATGCGGTCGAGCGTCGGCTGGCCGGCAAAATCCTTCAGCGGATCGAAGACGCGGGCTTTCAGATCCGCGCCATGCGGCGCGTGCACCTGTCAAGGAAGGACGCCGAGGGCTTCTACGCCGTACACCGGGAGCGGCCGTTCTTCGCGAGCCTGACGACGTTCATGTCGTCGGGTCCCGCGGTGGTGCTGGTGCTGGAAGCGCCGGACGCGATCAAGAAATGGCGGACGCTGATGGGCGCGACCGACCCGGCGAAGGCGGACGCGGGGACGCTGCGCAAGGAGTTCGCGCAGTCCATCGAGCGCAACGCGACGCACGGATCGGACGCTCCCGAGACGGCGGCCTTTGAGATCGGCTACTTCTTTGCGGGCATCGAGCTGATGTGACCCGAAGAACTCTCCACCACGGAGGTCACGGAGGACGCGGAGGTCAGAACGTCCATTTCCCGTCCCTCCGTGTCCTCGGTGTCCTCCGTGGTGCCTAGCTTGGGCAAGACGCTGGTTCTCCTCGGCCTGGGCATCGCCGGGCTCGGTGTGCTCCTCATGCTGGGCGTGCCGCTCGGGCGGCTGCCCGGCGACTTCCACATCCGGCGCGGGAGTTTCTCGTTCTACTTTCCACTCGCGACGTCGATTCTGTTGAGTATCATTCTCACGCTCCTTCTCGCGTTGTTCCGACGCTAGCGGTGCCCTCAGCCAAAAGGACGATGTCCATCAAATCCGATCGCTGGATCAGGAAAATGGCCCTCGAGCACCAAATGATCGATCCGTTCGTGGACGATCAGGTACGCACCGGCGTGATTTCGTACGGCGTCTCGTCGTACGGCTACGACGCGCGCGTCGGCGACGAGTTCAAGGTCTTCACGAACGTCTACAATACGGTCGTCGACCCGAAGAGCTTCGACCCTAGGTCGTTCGTGGACATCAAGGCGAGCGTCTGCATCATCCCGCCCAATTCGTTTGCGCTGGCCAGCACCGTCGAATACTTCCGGATTCCGCGCGACATCCTGACCGTGTGCCTCGGGAAGTCCACCTACGCGCGCTGCGGCATCATCGTGAACGTGACGCCCTTCGAGCCCGAGTGGGAGGGGCACGTGACGATCGAAATCTCGAACACGACGCCGCTGCCCGCGAAGATCTACGCGAACGAGGGCATCGCCCAGGTGATCTTCTTCCAGAGCGACGAGCCGTGCGCGAAGTCCTACAAGGACAAGAAAGGGAAGTATCAGGCGCAGCGGGGCGTGACGCTGCCGAAGATTTAATCTGAGGATCTGAGGATGTGGACGGTCGACCTTGCGCCTGCCGGCCGGAGCCCCAGCCGGCGCCAAGCACCGGCGCTTATGATCCAGTAAGGATTATCAATTTGACTTCTAAGGCAATCGGCGGTCTAATGCCTTTCACGATGTCGCTGTTTCCCGTCCCCGTCGTCGTCATTCGGCGCCAGCGCGCCGGCGGGTGAGGGCATCGACACCAGGAACGACCGAGGCCATCATCTGCCGGTGATGGCCTTTTTGACGTACAGGCACTGGAAGGGCAGAGGGCTAAGGGCACAGGGCTGGCTGTTATGAAGATCGCGTATCAAGGAGAGCCGGGGGCGTTCAGCGAGGCGGCGGCGCGGCGCGTCGACCACCACGCCGAGCCCGTTCCGTGTCGCAGCTTCGAGGAAGTGTTCGAGACGGTCGAGGCGGACAAGGCGGCGTACGGCGTGCTGCCGATCGAGAACTCGATTGGGGGCAGCATCCATCGCAACTACGACCTGTTGCTCGAGCATCAGCTGCCGATCGTGGCCGAGGTCGAGCTGCCGGTCGTGCATCACCTGTTGGCGTTGCCCGGTGCCACGCTGAACGGCTTGAAGCGCGTGTACTCGCATCCGCAGGGCCTCGCGCAGTGCGAGCGGTTTCTGCGGACGCTGACCGGCGTGGAAATCATCGCGACCTACGACACGGCGGGGAGCGCCAAGATGGTGGCCGACGCGGGCCTGAAGGACGCGGCCGCGATCGCCTCGGCGCGCGCCGGCGACGTGTTCGGGCTTACGTCGCTCGCCGCGTCGATTCAGGATTTCGACGACAACATCACGCGCTTCCTCCTCGTCGGCCGGCAACCGCTGCCGGACGCGGTGCCCGACAAGACCAGCATCGTCTTCACGCTGCCGAACGAACCGGGGTCGCTCTTCAAGGCGCTGAGCGTGTTCGCGCTGCGCGGCGTCGATCTGACGAAGCTCGAATCGCGGCCGATTCCCGGCCGGCCGTGGGAATACCTCTTCTACGTGGACCTCGCCGCCGCGCGCGATGAGCTGCGCTGCACGCGCGCGCTCGCGCACCTCGCCGAGTTCGCCCCCATGCTGCGGACGCTGGGCTCCTACGCCAGTTGGAAGACGCACGAAGGCTGGCTGCCGGATCCCTTCGAGGTGGTCTCGTGAGCGATCGACCCAATCCCCTCACCACCGGAGCGCACCGCGCGCCCGCGCGGGCGATGCTGAAGGCGGTCGGCTTTTCCGACTCGGACTTGAAAAAGCCGCTCATCGGCGTGGCCAACACGTGGATCGAAATCGGCCCGTGCAACTACCACCTGCGCGATCTCGCCGTGCACGTGAAGGCGGGGATCCGCGCGGCCGGCGGGACGCCGATGGAGTTCAACACCGTGTCGATCTCCGACGGCATCACGATGGGCACGGAAGGCATGCGCGCGTCGCTCGTCAGCCGCGAGGTGATCGCGGATTCGATCGAGCT
>JACPZV010000448.1 GCA_016195295.1 Acidobacteriota bacterium | reverse complement strand
TCCAAGAGCGGGGCCCGCGCAGGCGGCCGTTGACTGAGCGTCCACGCAGAAGCTGTGACAGCCATGCTGTCTAAGCGCATCTCTCCTCCTGGAACCGTCTCGGGCGTCGCATTCCCACACGACCCGCACGCGATAGCCGGCCGCGCGCAACGCCCTGATCTTGATCCGGTCTCGCCCCTGATTCCTCTGTAGTTTCCGGATCCAGTACGACCGGTTCGATTTTGGCTTGGAGGCGAGGGCACAACCGGCATGCGAATGCCAGAAACAGCCCTGGACGAAGATTGCCCACTTCCGCGCCTTGTTGGCCAGGTCCGGCTTGCCGGGCAGCGTCGCGACATGGATGCGAAAGCGCCTGCCTGATGCATGGACCGCGGATCGGGCCAGCATCTCCGGGCGCGTATTTGCGGACTGGATTCGCGCCATCATTTCAGGCCGAGTCAGTGGCTCCCTGTTTCGGCGCGGTGGCAGTTTCGCAATGGCTGTCTGCATCGTGCGGTTTCGAGGCGAGCTTAATTTAATTAGAGGGGTGACGCGGCGGGGTTGACCGAACGCCCGTTCTCGGATCCGGCCCGACCCGCCCGCCCCCCGTGAACAGCCCGGGAAAGGCGCCGACGGGGCGACGGCTCCCGTTCGGACCTGACGATTCTGTCCAGGTGCTCTGGAATCGTACCCGATTCCAGTGGCCATACGATGGGAAGGAAAGAACCAATCGCCTCGTTTTTCGAGACACTCGCGATGGGTTGCTTTTTACATGCGAGTAGACGGTTCCTTTGTTGCGTTGGTCAACGCGTGCAGGCCGGCGCCGCACGTGTCCAGCGCCGCGCGAAACCTGACACCGAAAAGCGCGCGATGACCGGATCAGCGTGGAGAGGGACAAACGCGACATTGAACCGCCGAGCCTGGACCATACGCGCGGCAAGCCTCGCGGCGTCTGGAGCCGGCGCAGTAAGGGTCTCTCGGTCGCTCTCAAGAATCCATTGAGCGATCGTCGAACGCTCGTCATCGAACTGCAGTGACACGGTGCGAATCAGGCCTGACTCGACTTCAACGGGAAGTCCCGTAGCCACTGCCAGACGCACGCCACGCGAAGGCGTGCACGACGCCACGAGGGTCGCGCGGCTCCACCTCGTCCAACCGTGCACGGACGCGTCGGCGTGAAGGGCAAGAGCGATCGCCGGCTGAGCCTCGCGATCGATTGCGATCGACATCCAGTTGTCGCTCGAAGCTGACACTCGCAGCAGCAGGGCCACCAACACCAAGGCGACGGCCGCGGCGCCGGCCCATTTCATGGCGAGGGCACCGGCCCTTCGCGCGACGATGGGTTAGCGAAATCCGTACAACCTGGCGGGGTTGTCCACGAGGATCGTCTTCAGCCGGACCGCATCGCCGACCCATCTGGCGAACTCGTTGAAGATCAATCCATCGTCGTATTTGAAGTACGGGGAGATGTCGGTCGGCTTGTACCCTTCGGGCCGGACGCCGGCGTGAGGCCAGTCGGTGCCCCACAGCAGCCGCTCGGGATTTGCGCCCAGGACGGCTTTCGTCAGAGGCTCGACGTCAGAGTAGCCGGGCGCCTGCGTCGACACGTTGTGGAGGCGCGACATCTTCATGTAGACGTTTCCCGATTTCAACAGCTTCAGGACCACGTCGAATCCGCTTTGTGACGTCCCGTCAGCGGCCTTCGCGCCTGCATAGTGATCCAGCACAATCGGCACGGGCGACGCGGCGAACGCGTCCTGTAGGCTCTCGAGCATGCCGAGTTGAATGGCCGTGTTGATGTGCCAACCCCGGCCCTTGATTCGGGCCGCGGCGTCTGCCAGACGCTGCTTGCCTTCGACCCCCCGTCCGATGTTCAGGCGGATGCCGCGGACGCCGGCCCGCTGCATCTGATCCAATGCCGTATCTCGCGTCTTGTCGTCGATGGCGACGATCCCGCGTGATTTCGGGCCGAGCGCTTTCAGTCCATCGAGAAGGCAACTGTTGTCCGTCCCGTAACCACTCGGTTGAATCAGCACGACTCGGTCGATGTGAAGGGCACGGTCGAGTTTTGCCATGTCCTCAGCCGTTGCAGGCTCGTGGCGATAGCCGCTGGTCGGCGCGTACGGATATCGCTGGAGGTTGCCGAATATGTGCCGGTGCGTGTCGGTCGTGCCGGCGGGCGGTTTGAAATTGAGCGGGGTTGCCGGCTGCGGGCCGGTCGCGAGCAGTGCCTCGGTTTGACGGGCCGCTACGGCGAGCCCGGTCGCCACCGCGCCAAAGATCGCTTCGCGTCGTGTCAGCATGTCCATGTCCTACCGACGGGGCCGAGAGTGAGGTTTGAAGAGCCGAATTCTAAGAACCTCCTCATGGCAAGGGCAATGATGCAATTGTTAAAAATTGTCGCCCCTTGGCCGAGCGCCACGAGGCGATGAGCAGCAGACTCCGTAGGAACGTTGCAAGTAACAATGTGTGACAATTTTCGAAAATCGTGTGACGGAAAGCTCCCGTAGAATCGATGCCTCATATGCCACGACACCGATCGCCATCCCGGCCAATATTCTTGCTCGTTTGCCTCGTCGGTATCTGGTCTCTGTCGGCCGAGGTGCGCACCAGTCAGGCGGCCGGCGCTCCTCAGCAGCCCGCCGGTAAGGTTATTACCGGCGAGAATACTCGCCTGCCGACTACTGATGTCCAGTTGCTTCGCATTCGATTTGTCGCGGGCGCACGGACGTACTGGCATGTTCACGCTGAACCGCACTTAGTCTACGTCGAAGACGGAAAGGGACAGTACCAAACGCGCGGCGGCCAGATTGTCGCCCTGAAAGCGGGAGAGGTGGCTTACTTGCCCGCCAATGTGCCGCATTGGCACGGAGCTGGCCCGGATGCGGGCGCCACGCTCGTGACGGTCTACCCGCACGGCGTCAAAATTACGATGCTCAACGAAGTCACCGAAGAGGAGTATCGCGGCAAGGCACGTTCGCCCCGGTGACGTATCCGAAGCCCGGAATATTTTCTGACAATTGTTCAATTGCCACCGATTCGGCGAGTACCCCACAATAATGCAACGATGACGAGGAAGAAGGTGGCGATGAACGGTTGCACCTTGCTTGTGCGCAATGGGCTGGCCCTTGTCCTGATCGCCTTGGTCAGCACGGCTGCGACCACGGTCGATCGGCGCCTGGTCGATGCCGCGAAACAGCGGGACTGGCAGGCCGTGAAGACCCTGATCCGGCGCGGGTCCGACGTCAACGTCGGTCAGCCGGACGGCGCGACCCCGTTGCACTGAGCCGCCCACTGGAACGACCTCGACGCGACCCGGGCGCTTCTTGTGGCCGGCGCCCACGTGAACGCGACAAACGACTTCGGAGTTACTCCGCTCGCGCTCGCGTGCACCAACGCAAACTCTCAGATTGTCCAAGCGCTGCTGCAGGCCGGTGCCGACGCCAATTCGTCGCGTCCAACCGGCGAGTCCGTGCTCATGACGTGCTCGCGAACGGGAAGCGCTGAGGCTGTGCGCGCGCTCCTGCAGCACGGCGCGGCTGTCAATGCGGCCGAGCACGACCACCATCAGACGGCGCTCATGTGGGCCGCCGCGGAGAATCACCCGGAGGTGATCGCGGACCTCATGAAGGCCGGCGCGGATGTGAACGCGCACACCGAGGTGCGTCAGGGCGTGCGCGTCACCGGGTACCGCCAAGCGCTTCCGGAGAGCGTCGGTTTTTCGGCAGTCCTCTTCGCTGCGCGCGCCGGCGCTCGGGAATCAATCGAGGTCTTGCTGGCCCACGGTGCGAACGTCAATGAGACGTCCTCGGACGGCACGGGCGTGCTGCAGACCGCCATGTCCACAGGGCACTGGGACCTGGTGCCGTACCTGCTCGATCGCGGTGCTGATCCCGATGCCGATGGGCCCGGCTATACCCCGATGCATTGGGCGTCCGGCTCGTGGGAGGCCCTGCTGAGCGGCGTATTTCTCGAGCGCCTGCGCACGACGCCGGACGGCGACGGAACGCTGCTGGACCACAGCGTGCTCCTCTACGGATCCGGCATCAGCAATGGCAACACGCATTCGCATGTCGACGTGCCCGTGGTAATGATGGGTGGCGGGGGCGGCCGGATCAAAGGCGGGCAGTACGTCCGTTATACCGATGTCCCGCTGGCAAACCTGCACCGGAACGTGTTCGAGATGTTCAACGTGCCGCTGAACGGCCAGTGGGGCGACAGCACGGGAAGGCTCGACAGCGTCATAACGTAGGACATCCAAGATGTCAGGGCCGGGCCCCCGTGCGCCCGGCCTCAATCTACTCGCCAGTCAGCGTCAGACGGTACCCGTTACCGTACGCCGTGCGGATGTATTTGGGATGGTGCGGGTCCTCCTCGATCTTCTGTCGCAGGCGGAACATGAAATTGT
>JACPZV010000447.1 GCA_016195295.1 Acidobacteriota bacterium | reverse complement strand
TCCCAGTTCCGGTTCATGTACCCGAACAGGAAATACGTGGTCCCATCGGGCGCCTGCTCCCACCCTTCATAGGCGGGCGCGACGGTCTGCCCCTTCGTGTAGGACAGCGACTGCGCGGTCGAGACCACCGAGCAGGCGGAGACCACCGAGAGGATCAGCCACGGAGACACCGAGACACCGAGCGTGTTCTTCTCCGTGTCTCCGTGTCTCGGTGGCCGTATCTCTCCGTGTGCTCCGCTTCCTCGGCGTGCTCGCGTTCGATCGCGCGTCACTGCTGCGGCCCTCCGGTCGCCCGCGGCGGCGGCGGCAGCACGTTGCACAGCGGGCAGCCGATCACGTGGTCGTTCTTGGTGACATGCAGATGCTCGCGCCGCGTGGCCATCTCCTGCTGAAACTGCTCCTCGGTCAGCACGACGCGCATGCCGAGGTCGATGAACATGTTCGCCACGGACCGGTTGCCCGATCCCTGCCAGTTCCGCGGGTCCGGCACGTTCTTGTTCGTCGGCGAGTTGTCCATGTACCCGATGATGTGCAGGATGGTCCCTTTCGGGAGCAAGGGCGCCGAGTCGTCCGTGTAATCGTAGCCGCGCACCCAGTTGTGGTCGTAGCCCACGCAGTTCAGCGTCTGGATGTTATACCCCCAGATCGCTTCGAGGCACATGCGGGCGCCCGGCGCGTGCAGGTGCGGCTCGAACGAGATGATCTTCGTGTGCTGCTGCAGCACGGTGTACGCGTGGAGCTGCTGGTTGGGTTCCATCGCCTTGATGTCGATGTCCACGCCGTTGCCCAACCCGATGAACGCGCGCTTGTAGGTCGGCGTGTAGCCCTTCGGCATCAGCTTGAAGCCGATTTCGAGATGCGCCTTCGTGTCGCGCCCGTTCGAATGCAGATGGACCGAGTCGGAGACGATGCTGGAGCCCGCTTTCAGCAGCCGCGCCGACTTCGGATCGAAAAAGTCCGCGTTGCGGCCCACCTCGTGCACGGGCCAGTTGACCGTCTCCTCGTCGAGGAGGAACGACAGCGGATCGAGCGACTGATCCTTCGTCGGGTCGATCACCTGCGTCCGCCAAATCATGTGATGGACGACGAAGCGTCCGCCCACCGTCGCGCGATTGAGACTGCTGTGCGTGTCGACGTCGTTGACTTCCTTGATCTCGAGCGCCGCCACGTAGCGATCTTCCGTGAGGCCGGTCGGCACGCTCGGGATCTCACCCCACCAGTCGGGCGCGTTGCTCTTCACCTCGACTTCTTTCATCGTGATGATGAGATCCGGCGTCCCGATGGCCCACGCCTTGTTGTCGGCGTACACCTTGGGCGGCGGCAGGTCGGCGGGATTGCCGCGCGGCGCGCCGCTGTCGGCCCATTTCGCAAGCGTCGCGATCTCGTCCTCGCTCAGCGACGGGTCGTTGTGGAACTGCTGAATCCCGATGTTCTTCTCGACATACCACGGCGGCATCACGCCGGCCTTGGGGCCGATGCTGGTGCGCAGTTTCATCGCGCGCGCCCAGGGCCGCGCGTCCTCGTAGGTGACCAGCGCCATCGGCGCCACCCCGTCCGGCCGATGACAGTTCTCACAGCTGCGCTGCAGAATCGGCGCGACGTCCCTCGTGAACGTCGGGGCGTCCGGGACGCCGGCCGACGCGGCTTGCTGGGCGCGCACCGACAAGGGGGCCGCGACCCCTACGACGAAGCTGATGCCCAACGCGACGCTGATCCTGACGCTCCGGCCGACGGTTCTAGCAGCATGCATCGCTGGTTCTCCTTGAAAGCGCAAGGGCCGACGACGGGAGTGTATAGCATTTTGAAGATTTCAGAAACATGTTTGGATCTCGGGCTACGACACTGGCCGACAGACGTCGCGCGCTCCCATTCCTCGGCCGAGCGCGCGCTTCCATCACGTGCGCGACGCGTTCGCTTTCGCGCGCTCAATACGGCGAACATTCTCGTCGTACGACAGCGGCACATCGGGCGCGGGCCGGGGCGGATACGCGGGGCGTCGATAGACCTCGTATGCCTCCGTCCGAAGGTGCGCAAGCATGTGGTGGCCAATTCTGCTCTGCCGCTCGTGGCGCAGCGCGGACACGTCAACGGGCGCGACGACGATTCGCTCGCCGGGACCAGGCGAGGCATTCGCGAGCAGGCGCCCGTCGAAATCGACCACTTGCGAGCCGCCCGGCCAGGAGTACGGCGGGTAATGCCGCAGGCTGGCGCCCTGATTCGCCGCGACCACGTACGCGATGTTCTCGATGGCCCGCGCACGATTGATGAGCGTCCACCAACTCATGGGCTCGGTGGCGCCCCACGGATCCATGTAGGCCGATACCCGCACGAGCACCTCGGCGCCGTTCGCCGCCAGCTGACGAATCGCCTCCGGGAAGAGCCAGTCATAACAGATGGCGCAGCCGACGCGGCCGATCGGCGTGTCGACGACCGGAAACAACGGCTCGTCGTAGCCCGGCAAATCATGCGGGCTACTCTGCACTTCGTAGGGAATCCAGGTATTCACCTTACGATATTTGGACAGGATGCCGCCGGGGCCGATGAAACACGTGGTGTTGAACACCACGCCGGGCCAGCGGGAATCCTCTTCGAGCATCGAGCCGCTCTGGATGTACAGGTCGTATTCACGCGCCTTCTCCGTCAGGCGTGCGGTGTGCTCGTTCGGGATCGGCACCGTCAGCTTCTGAAGCAGCTCGTGCACGGTCGGAAACACCGGCGCGGCGTGGGCGAACTCCGGGAAGACGACCAGGCGAACGGGCAGAAACGGCGCGCTGCCGGCGACCGCCGAATCGATCAGGCTCAGCATCCGGTCGGTGTTCGCCTGCATCTGACGGCGGTCCACAGGATTCGGCATGTCGGTCTGGCATGCCGCAACGGCATAGCGGATCTGTTCCATGGTCTAATCCCTCGCGCGCCCCTGGTTCGACGCCACGGATACGCACGTACTCCAGTTGATCGCGACCTCGCGTCCCAGACGCGGATCGCGCGCGCGATAGATCTCTCCCATCCCGCCGCTTCCAAGCAACGACAGGATTTCGTACGGGCCGAGACGCCGGCGGACAGAGTCATGCGCGTCTGCTCACGTTGGAGACGCGGATTCTAATGTTGCCGCGCGTGCCAGCAAAGGGGAAACGGCCCTGATCCCGAACGGGTATGCTTGTGACCTTGACGGCGCGGGTGGCCTTTTCGATCAAAAACGAGCCGTACTGGATCGACATTCCATTCGACGATCCAAAAATTGGGTGGATCCGAACCGCTCGGCCCGACAAGAACCTCAAAACCCGATTGCATCTGAAGTTGTTCAGGTGTAGGGTGTCGCCATCACGGAGGGAGCGACCATGAGGCGGCTGCAGATCCTGTCAGCGGCGGTTGGGATCATGGCGATTACGGCTGGGCCGGCGTTCGCGCAGTCGGTCACCGCGACGACCGGCTCGATCAATGGGAAAGTCACCGACACGACGAGCGCGGTGCTGCCCGGCGTGACGGTGACGACCTCGAGTCCGGCGATGCAGGGGACTAGGACGGCCGTGACGAACGAGGAAGGCGCCTACCGGTTTCCCGCAGTACCACCGGGTGACTACACGATCACGTACGAGTTGATTGGCTTCAGCACGGTGGTCCGCGAGGGAATCCGCGTCGGCCTCGGCTTTACCGCGTCGGTGAACGTCGAGTTGAAAGTCGCCTCGCTCGCCGAGACGGTGACGGTCAG
>JACPZV010000452.1 GCA_016195295.1 Acidobacteriota bacterium | reverse complement strand
AGCCGAGCGTCGCGAAGCCGTTGCCAACGAGGAGCGTCGTCTCGGCGAACTCGGCGAGGAAACACGTCGCGCGGAGTCTCGGCTCGCAGCGCTTCGATCCGAGTTGGCCGCCGCGACACGGCCGTCCGTCACCCAGCCAAAGCTCAGCGTCCGACCTGCCGTCCTGCAGCCAACATCGACGCCTCGATCGTCCGCCGAGAAGATCGCACTCTTTCGCTCGCTGTTTCGTGGTCGCGACGACGTCTATCCGGTCCGGTTTGTGAGCACGCGAACGGGCAAATCGGGCTACGCTCCGGCCTGCGCGAACAAGTTCGTTCGCGGCGTGTGCGACCTCCCGCGAATCCGTTGCGGCGAATGTTCCAACCAGGCGTTCCTACCTGTCGACGACACGGCTCTGCACTCGCACCTCACCGGCAAACAGGTGATGGGCGTCTACCCGCTCCTGCCGAACGAAACGTGTTGGTTTCTTGCCATCGACCTCGACGGCGCGAGTTGGTCTGAGGATGTCCTGGCGTTCGCGCAGACATGCGCAGCCGCGGCCGTGCCCGCCGTCGTTGAGCGCTCTCGCTCGGGCGATGGCGCTCATGTCTGGTTCTTCTTCGCTGAGCCGATTCCCGCCGTGTTGGCCCGGCAGATGGGGTGTGCCCTCATCACCGCGACGATGGCTCGGCGTCACGAGATGGGTATGGCTTCGTACGACCGCCTGTTTCCCAATCAAGACACCATGCCACGGGGCGGCTTCGGTAGTTTGATTGCGCTACCGCTGCAGCACGGACCACGACAGGAAGGACACTCGGTCTTCTTGAATCTCGAAGACGCTTCACTCGCGCCGTACGGCGACCATGAGCAGTGGACCTACCTCGCGTCTGTACGTCGTCTCGATCGCGTTGACGTTGAAAAGATTGTGCACGATGCGAACCAGAGCGGCGCCGTGCTCGGCGTGCGGCTACCGGATGTCGGTGAGGAGAGTGACACAGCGCCCTGGATGCGTCCACCTTCACGCGTGACACGTCCGGTGCGAACGACGGAGCCGGTGCCCAGTCATGTGAATGCCGTGCTTGCGCAACGCCTGTTCGTCGAGAAGGCGGGCCTTCCGCCAGCGTTCTTGAACCAGATCAAGCGACTGGCCGCCTTCCAGAACCCCGAGTTCTACAAGAAGCAGAGCCTGCGGCTCTCCACGGCGTTGACGCCGAGGATCATCATGTGCGCGGAGGACCTGTCACAGCACATCGCGCTTCCGCGAGGGTGCCGGTTCGACCTTGAAGACCTGCTGCGGGAGTACGCGAGTACCTTGGACGTTGATGATCAGCGCATCAGTGGCGCGCCACTGGACACGCGATTCCAAGGGACGCTCACGCCTATCCAGGCACGTGCCGTCGAGGCCATCCTCGCTCACGACATCGGCGTCTTCGTCGCATCACCGGGCGCCGGCAAGACCGTAGTTGGTACGTATCTTGTGGCCGCGCGCGCGTGCAGCACGCTCATCTTGGTGCACCGTCAACCGCTTTTGGACCAGTGGCGGGCTCAACTGGCGATCTTCCTGGGAGTGAATCAGAAAGCGATCGGCCAGGTCGGTGGTGGCAAGCGTATCTCCACCGGGCGGATTGACATCGCCATGATCCAAAGCCTGGTCCGCAAGGACCGCGTTGATGACATCGTCGCGAGCTACGGCCAGGTAATTGTCGACGAATGCCACCACACGCCCGCGGTGTCGTTCGAACGTGTGCTCAACCAAGTCAAGGGCCGTTACGTTGTCGGGCTCACAGCGACGCCTCATCGGCGTGACGGGCATCACCCCATTGCAGATATGCAACTTGGGCCTGTTCGCTTTGCCGTCGATCACAGAAATCAACAAAGTCTGTGTCCATTCGACCGGCGTTTGATTGTTCGGAACACGGCGTTCAAGGTCGTGAACGATCGTGCCGCGCCGACCATCCAACAGCTGTACGCGGCCCTGGCAGGCGACGATCGTCGGAATCGGATCATTCTGGACGACGTGATGCAGGCGCTTGAAGAGAAGCGCTCACCGATTCTCCTCACCGAACGACGGGACCATCTGGAATTCTTCGCCGCCAAGCTCGGGAGTTTTGCGCGCCACCTCGTCGTGCTGCGTGGGGGCATGGGCGTCAAGGAGCGGCGTCGTGTGCAGGAGCAGCTCGCCGCCATTCCCCCGCATGAAGAGCGATTGCTCCTGGCCACGGGTCGCTACATCGGCGAGGGGTTCGATGATGCGCGGCTCGACGCGCTGTTTCTGACGCTCCCTGTCTCGTGGCGGGGCACGCTGGTGCAGTACACCGGCCGGCTCCACCGACTTCATCCGGGCAAGACCGACGTTCGGATCTACGACTACGTGGACCGTGACGTGCCGATGCTGCTTCGCATGTTCCAGCGGCGTCTACGAGGCTATCGAGCGATTGGCTACGTCCGCAATGAGCGACCGGTTAGCGACACGGCCATCAGCCATGAGTTGCTGGTGGAGTACGAGGCAGAGATCAAGGACAGGACTGACTTCGGTTGATTGGCTTACAGGAATCTCTAGGAGAGATGCTCGCAAACGATTTCCGAAAGCGATCTCGTCGAGTGTCATATCGAGTGTCATTTGGATTTCCTCCGGTGATTTTCTGCGGTGATTTTCTCTGCAGTCTTTCCCATTTCCCTTTCCCAGGGGCTGACGGGCCCGAGATGACCGCGCCAATGCCCACACTCGGCGACCCAGCGTCCGAATACGTCGCCGACGACGAAGACCAACAGGATGCGGCCCGTGAGCGTCGGGAACGGCGAGGAAATCAGTCGTCGACGCCAGCATCGGGACGTGATTCGTTAGAAAGGCGTCAGGTCTGTGACGCGGGCGGCGCGGTCGTCGGACGGCGGTGCCTCGCCAGAGCGGTGGCCGAGCTTGAACGATTGCAGGCCACGTGTCTCGAGCGTTATAGTGCCCTCGTGCAGTTTGAGAAGATCTGGGTGGAGCAGTGCCGAGCGACAAAGAGGATCAAGCGCGGTTTTGGCGTGAAGAGTGCTCTCGACTACTTGATCGGCGAAAAGCTCATCACGTTTGCTGCGGTGGCTGAGGACCGCCCCGAGTTCGCCAAGGAGCTCCCGAGATTCCTGGCGGCCCTCTGGCGCGTGTTCAACGAGTACGAAATCGCCGGCTATGTCGCCACCCGAAGGCCCGCGGCAAGAAGTAGTCTCCGAAGGCTCCTCTACATTCATTGACATCGTTCTGCTGCCCCGCACGCCGCGCGCAGGCAGCCTCATCGACGGCACCAGAGGTCCAAAACCGGCCGATGGCCCCACTGCAGGACGTGCGCGAGCTGCTCGCGAGCATCAAGACGCCGGGCTCGTTCGCCACACGTCGGACCAGCGCGGCCGACGGCCTGCGCCTCGAGGTGAAGGGCGTTGGCCGCATCATCTGGCCGATCGCGATCACCATGGCGCGACGGCTGTGCGCGATTGCGCGGCCGGCTCGCTACGGCCTGAAGACTGAGACGCGGTTCGATCCGCGGGTACGAGATACCTGGGAGATCCCGAAGAGCCGCATCAGGATCGACGAACCTCGCTGGGGGAAGACGTTGCGACCGCTCCTCGATCGCATGCGGCGCGACCTCGGACTCACCGACGGCTCCCGCCTCAAAGCCGAGCTGCACAACATGCTCGTGTATGGGCCGGGCCAGTTCTTCGCCGCCCACCGCGATTCCGAGAAAACCGACGACATGATCGGCACGCTGGTCGTGATCCTGCCCTCGGAGTTTACGGGTGGCGCCATCGAGGTCGAGCATGACGACGCGCGGGTCACCTTCCGTGGCCATGGCCGCATGCTCACGTTCATTGCCTTCTACGCCGATTGCCACCATCAGATCCACCCGGTCAAAGCCGGGCATCGCATCGTGCTGACCTACAACCTCATGATCGAGCGCGATGCGCCAACCGCGGCGCCGCCCGGCCCGGTAGCACAGACGGATGCGCTGGCCCACAGCGTCGAACGCTATTTCGAGGCGCTGCGCCCTCCACGTTGGAGCCAGGACCCGCGGCGGGAGGCTCCCGATCGGCTGGTCTATCTTCTCGATCATCAGTACACACGGCGAGGTCTCGCCTGGAGTCGCCTCAAGCGCACCGATGCGGCGCGTGCGACGGCGCTGCGGGAGGTCGCGCAGCGTCTGGACTGCGAGATCTTCCTTGCGCTTGCCGATGTGCACGAGAGCTGGTCCTGCGACGACGAGGAGGGCATGTCTCGCCACGGGCGCCGCCGTGAATGGGGTGGGGGATACGACGACGAAGCGGAAGACGGCGACGTGGAAGACGATGAAGACACGGAGACACTGGCCCTCGTCGAGCTCCTCGACACCGATATCGAGCTCCGCCACTGGGTCGCTCCGGATGGTCGGATTGATGCCGCGTCGGGCACGGTTGATGTCGACGAGGTGTGCGACACCAGAGCCTCGAACGATCTTCAACCCTTCGCGTCGGAGCACGAAGGGTACATGGGCAACTATGGGAACACCGTCGACCGGTGGTATCACCGGGCGGCCGTCGTGCTCTGGCCGCGCGAGCGCACCTTCGTCATCCGCGCCAAGGCCTCCCCGCGTTCGGCGATCGACGAGTTGACGAAAACGCTTCGGCATGGGGATGTCGAAAGCGCCAGAGGAATGGCGCGGCGTCTTGCCCCATTCTGGACGCAGGTGGCGAACCGCGAGGAGAGCCGCAGTTTCCTCGAACGGACGCTAGTGGTGGCCGGACGACTCGACAGCCCGGAGCTGGCAGCCGCCCTCCTCCAGCCGTTTACCCTCGAGCGCTTGACGCCGAAGGCCACGCCGAAGCTCGTCGCGCTCAGTCAGCAGTATGGGATCGAATGGTGCCAGGCGGTGCTGGGAACGTGGGCATCCGAGGGACGTCGCGACCACTCGTCAGGGGAGCATCACGAGGCGTGGATGGCGTCGCTTCCCAGCCTGTGCCAGCAGTTGTGCGCCGGTGGACCCGGACCGGGATTCGGTCTCGCCCGGTGGCTGGTCATGGAGGAGTGGACGCGGATCGTTCAGCAGTGGGAACAGCTTCGCGAGCACCCGAATCCGACGATCACGCTCGATGCCGTCCGTGGCATGAGCGAGCCGATTCTCGCGCTGTTGGAGAGTAGCCTGATCGCGGATAATCCCGATCTACACAGGGAGATGCTTCGCGTCTTGACGTCCCCGGACGCCGAGTATCCGATTCGCGGTCTACTCCACGTGCTGCGAACGGCGCACGAGACGCGGCCAGGCAACGGGTTGCGCGCCGTGGGTCTCGCGGCGCTGTGCGACCACTGCGCACAGACGCTCACGGCCCTCCTCCGCCTGCCGGTCCGTGAGCAGAGCAACTGGTCGATCTCCGCGCCACGCCGGTGTACCTGCGGGCTCTGTGGGACACTGACTCGTTTTCTCGTGGCTCCGGATCAGACGCGGCTCGAATGGCCGCTCGCCAAGGACTCCCGGGCTCACATCCATCAGATACTGGACGCTCACGGCCTGCCCGTGACCCACACGACGAGGCGCGCCGGCCGGCCCTTCACGCTCGTCCTGATGAAGACGGACGCGTTGTTCGAGCGCGAAGTGCGAGAGCGCGAGCTGTGGGAACGCGATTTGCGGTGGCTCACGAAGACGGCCCCCGCCTTCTGAGCCAACGCGAGCACGACGTCAGGACGGCGAAGCTGCGGACTGAAGGCCAGCGACAGACGCATTGTGGAGTGCGACGTGGAGGCCGAGAACGGAACGGACTTCGGGCGATCTGCGGGATGCGCGCTGCCGGGCGATCTGCTCTAGATCGCGAGGATCGTGGCGTCTGCTAAGGGGGAGCCGAGAAATAACTTGTACAGAATTCGCTTGAAGCGTACGCTCGCAGTCGATGGGAACGCGGCTGACTGCGGAAGAACGCCGTTGGGTGAAGGTGCTGACGACACTGAATGAGGCGCAGGCGCGCTGGTT
>JACPZV010000451.1 GCA_016195295.1 Acidobacteriota bacterium | reverse complement strand
CGTCGAGGCGTTCGGTGCTGAGGGGCAGGCCCTCTACAAGACCTACTCCGATTCGTACGCCACGCCGGCGATCGGCGCTCTTCTCCATTTGACGCGGGTCGCGGACCTCGGCAAGTAGCACGCGGCAGCTGCCTCCCTCTCGATTCGCCGGATGTCGTGTTCGCGCCGACGACCGCAGTGGCGAGCGGCGCGACGGAGCACAGAGGAGGCCGCGATGTTTCGAAATGCCGTCATGCCGATCATGTCTGGTCGGCCCGGCAGGATTGTCTTTCCACTCCTGGTCGGCGCGCTGTCGGCGAGCACTGCGCTCGCGCAAGGCACGCCGATACATGAGCCGGCGCAGCAGGGGCAGGTCGCGTCCACTCCGCGTGTGTTTGCGTCGGACGCCGGCTTGGTGCTGAACTTCATAAAACCCGACAAGACGGGGGACTTCGAGGCCGTGATCGCTAAGCTGAAGGAAGCCCTTGCGAAGAGCGCCAACCCGGAGCGCAAGCAGCAGGCAGCAAGCTGGAAAGTCTTCAAGTCACCAGAGCCGGCGACCGGCGGGAACGCGCTCTACGTGTTCATAATGGATCCATCGGTCAAGGGTGCCGACTACACGGTGTCGAACATCCTCGCCGAGGCCTTCCCACCCGACGAGGTTAACGACTTGTACAAGCGGTACGCAGGCGCGTACGTTCCGGGCCAGAACTTCGTGAATCTGACATTGGTCGCGGATCTCGGAAAGTAATCAGAATTTCAGATTCAGTCCCGCATAGACGCGGTGCGCGGTCGAGTTCAGCGCGCCGCTTCCTTGTTTGAACACACGATAGTCCACGCGCAACCGGATCGGGCCCACGAGGTTCATCTTCACTCCGCCGCCGGTATTGAGACCGAAGCCCGTGTCCTGGTGCGCGAGTAACTCTTCCTGGTAAATCCCGGCGCCGGTCGTCAGATACGGCTGGAAGCCGAAGAACGCGCCGGGGGTCTGCAGCAGCAGGTTACCGCTGCCGGTTTTGAGCGACGGCGCCCCGGCGGTTGGATCGTCGGTCGTCGACGCGTACTCGAACTCGAAGCCGACGATGAGCAGGCCCACGCCGACCGCGAAGCCGCGCGTCTGCCGGTTCGCGGGCGTCGTGTTGGCGCCGATGAACCCCGTAATGTCCGCGCGCGCCGGCGCGGCGACCAGCGCGAGAAGCAAAGCACCGACAGCCGCGTGGCATGCGCGAGTCATGAGCCCTCCTGCGACCATCATAGTACAATCGTGACTGTTGACGTGAAGTCCCACTACTACAGCCAACACGCCGTCGCGCTTCGGACGGAGCTCAGCCGCGCGCTGCCGATCGAGGATCTGCGCGCCTTCCACACGAAGTCCGCCACACGGCATCTGCTGATCGCGGCACGGCAGTTTGGTTTGCTGGCGCTGGCGACGTGGGCGCTGCTCGAGACGACGAACCCGCTCGTGTGGATCCCGCTGGCCTTGGTGCAGGGGTTCACCGTGTTCAACTTCACGGTGCTGCTGCACGAAGTGGTCCACCACACGGTCTTCGACTCGCGGCGTCCGAGCGCGGATCGCGTGCTCGGCTGGCTGTATGCGGTGCCGAGCGGCATTTCCGCCAGCCAGTTCACGCGATGGCATCTCGATCATCATGCCGAGCTCGGGTCGTCTACCGACGATCCGAAGCGGCATCATCTGTCGCCGAAGATCAACGCGCGGTGGTTCAAGCTCCTGTACTGCTCGCCGGCGCTGTTTCCGATTTATTTCCGCGCGGCGCGGAAAGAGGGCGCCACGTACCCCGAGGCGCTGCAGCGGCACATCGCCTTCGAGCGGCGGGTCTCGATCGCGGCGCACCTGGCCGTCCTCGCGATCATCTGGATCTTCGCCGGCGTCGGCGCCGCGCTCCGCGCGTACGTCATTCCCGTGTTCTTCGTGTTCCCGATCGCGTTCACGCTGAACCGTCTCGGGCAACACTACGACATCGATCCGAAGGATCCCACGAAGTGGACCACGCTCGTGCGCGGCCACTGGTTCTGGGACTTCGCGTTCCTCAACTCGAACTACCATCTCGAGCACCACTACTTCGCCGGCGTGCCGTTCTATCGGCTGCCGGCGCTGCAGCGCGCGCTCGGTCCGTTTTACGAGCGTCACGGCATGCGCTGGCAGAACTATTCCGGCCTGCTCTACGGCTGGCTCGTCGAGAACCGCGCGCCGCACACCAACTGGGCGCTCGGCGAAGCGGGCGCGGTCACCCCGTCACCTCATCACCCCATCACGCCGCCCCCGTAAGGGCTGAGGGCTGAGGGCTGAGGGCTGAGGGCTGAGGGCTGAGGGGCGACAGAATGGATTTTCGGCCGACCGAGGAGCAGGCGTTGCTGCGGCGCACGGTCCGCGAGTTCGCGGAATCCGAGATTCGACCGTACTCGCGCGAGTGGGATCAGGCGCAGCATTTTCCCGCCGAGCTGATGCCGAAGCTGGCCGCGCTCGGGCTGCTCGGGATTCAGGTGCCCGAGCGGTACGGCGGCGCCGCGATGTCGTCTATCGACTACTGCATCTGCATCGAAGAGCTCGCGCGCGTCGACCCCGGCGTGGCGCTGTCGGTGGCCGCGCACAACGGTCTGTGCGCGTCGCACATCGCGCAGTTCGGCACCGACGCGCAGAAGGCCAAGTACCTGGCGCCGCTCGCGCGCGGCGAGAAGATCGGCGCGTGGGCGCTGACCGAATCGACGTCCGGGAGCGACGCGGCCGGCATGCGGACGACGGCGACGCGCGAGGGCGACGGATGGGTGCTGAACGGATCGAAAACGTTCACGACGCACGGTCGGGTCGGCGACGTGTTCGTCATCATGGCCCTCACCAATCGCGCCGCCGGCACGAAAGGCATCAGCGCCTTCATCGTCTCGAGAGGCACGCCGGGGCTGGCGCCGGGGAAAAAGGAAGACAAGCTCGGGATGCGCGCGAGCGACACGAGCGAAGTGCGGCTCGAGAACTGCCGCGTGCCCGCCGATCAGCTGCTGGGTGACGTCGGGCAGGGGTTCGTCCACACGATGGAGGTGCTCGACGCCGGTCGCATCGGCATCGCGGCGCTGGCCGTCGGGCTGGCGCAGGGCGCGTACGAAGCGGAATTGCGGTACGCGCGCGAGCGCAAAGCGTTCGGTCAGACCATCGCGCGCTTTCAGGCCATTCAGTGGAAGCTGGCGGACGCGGCCACGCGGATCGAAGCCGCGCGATGGCTCACCTACCGCGCCGCGTATCTGAAGGCGAAAGGCGGACGGACCACGCTGGAATCGTCCGTGGCGAAGCTCTACGCCAGCGAAATGGCCGTGAGGGTGGCAGACGACTGCGTGCAGATCCACGGCGGATACGGCTTCGTGAAGGACTATCCAGCCGAGAAGTACTTCCGCGACGTCAAGCTCACCACCATCGGCGAGGGCACGAGCGAGATTCAGCGGCTCGTGATCGCGCGCCATCTGTTGTCCCGCTCGTGACCTCGAGTCTCGCCGACCGCGTGCTGGCGGGCGATCCGCGTGCGATGGCCCGCGCCATTTCGCTCGTCGAAGACGAGGATCCCGCCGGCGCCGATCTCATCCGCGCGATCTTCAGCCGGACCGGGCGTGCGTATCTGATCGGCGTCACCGGACCCCCCGGTGCGGGAAAAAGCACGCTGGTCGATCGGCTGATTTCACTACTGCGAGCGCAGAGTTCGCAGAGCGCGCGGAGCCACGATCCCTCTGCGGTCTCCGCGGGCTCTGCGTTCCCAACCGTCGGTGTCATCGCCGTCGATCCCACGAGCCCCTTCAGCGGCGGCGCCATGCTCGGCGATCGATTGCGGATGCAGGCGCACGCGGCCGACCGCGGCGTCTTCATCCGCAGCATGGCCACGCGCGGCCACCTGGGCGGGCTGGCGCGCGCGACCAACGACGCCGTGCTGGTGCTCGACGCCGCGGGTCTCGACGTCGTCATCATCGAAACCGTGGGCGTCGGGCAAGACGAGGTGGACATCATCCGCACGGCTGACGTGTCCGTTGTGACGCTCGTGCCCGGCACCGGCGACGACGTGCAGGCCCTGAAGGCCGGCATCATGGAGATCGCGGATGTCTTTGTGATCAACAAAGCGGATCGCGACGGCGCCGATCGGCTCGTCTCCGCTGTCGAAGCGAATGTGGCGCTGCAGACGTTTCAGCCGGACGCATGGCGGCCACCCGTGCTGCAGACGGTGGCGACGAGCGGCACGGGCGTCGCGGAGCTGGTGGAAGCGATCCGGCGCTTCCGCGCGCACGGCCAGCCGACGCAGGCGGCGCGACGCAAGGCGCGCTGCGAGTATCGCCTGCGCGAGATCATGTCTCAACGCTTCCTGCGCCATCTCGAGCGCCGCGTGCTCGGCTCCGGCGAACTGGCGTCGATCGTCGACCGAATCGCGGCACGCGAGCTCGATCCGTATACGGCTGCGGACGATCTGTTGGGGCGCGCCTTTGCGGATTCGCGGCGGCGGTGAATCACGAAGCCACGAAGAACGCGAGGTTCACGAAGAAGAGTGTGTAGGTCAGAGTGAGATGAAAGCTGTTCTTGATCACGTGGGGATCGCCGTCAGGGATTTGCCAGCCGCGCTCGCGTTCTATCGCGACGCGCTCGGCCTCGAGATTGAGGCGCCTGAGGACGTCGCCTCGCAGCGCGTACGCGCGCACGTCATCCCGGTCGGCGCCTCGAGCCTCGAACTGCTGGAAGCGACCGCACCCGATTCGCCGATTGCGCGGTACGTCGAGAAGAACGGGCCCGGCCTGCATCACATCACGCTGCGCGTGGACGACATCCTCGCCGCCCTCGCGCAGCTCAAAGCGCGCGGCATCCGCCTGATCGACGAGACACCGCGTCCCGGCGCCGAAGGCTCGACGATCGCGTTCGTCCACCCGTCCGCGACGCACGGAGTGCTGGTGGAGCTGAAGCAGTCGTCAGTCGTGAGTCTTCGGTCGTCAGCCGGAAGTCGCCAGTCGCAGGTCGAGCGGTACGCTCTGGGCGATCTCGAATTGATCTCCGTGTGTGACGGGTTCTTTCGACTCGACGGCGGCTCGATGTTCGGCACGGTGCCGAAACCGCTGTGGTCGAAGGTGGCGCCGCCCGACGATCGCAACCGCATCACGCTCGCGATGCGGCCGCTGATCGTTCGCGGCGCGCGCACGATGATCATCGATGCGGGCCTCGGTGGGAAAGACGATGCCAAGTTCCACGAGATGTACGGCGTCGATCGATCGCGGAATCTCGATCACACGCTCGCCGAGGCCGGGCTGACGCCGGAGAGCATCGACGTCGTGCTCGCCAGCCATCTGCACTTCGATCATGCCGGCGGCTTCACGGTCCGCGACGCGAGCGGACGCGTGCGCCCGAAGTTTCCGCGCGCGCAGTACGTCGTGCGCCGCGGGGAGTGGGCGGACGCGACGCATCCGCACGCGAGAAACCGGGCGAGTTATCTGAGCGATAATTACGTGCCGCTGGCGGACGCCGGCGTCCTGCAGCTCGTCGACGACGACCAGACGATCATGCCCGGAGTGAAGGTACGCCGGACGGGCGGCCACACGATGCACCACCAGCTGATCGTCATCGAATCCGGCGGCAAGACCGCGGCGTTCGTGGCTGACTTGATCCCGACGACGGCGCACGCGCCGGACGCGTGGATCATGGGGTACGACCTCTATCCCATGGACACGCTGGCAGCGAAGCAGCAGTTCGTGAAAGAGGCGATCGCCAGGGAGATGCTGGTGTTTTTCGAGCACGATCCGGTGGTCGTGGCCGGATACATTCGGGAAGAGAACGGAAAAAGACTGGTAGTGGCTGGCGGCTAGTGGCTGGTGGCTGAAAGAACAAACCACCAGTCACCAGCCACCAGTCACCGGAGATTCCATGAGCGTAGAGATTGGGATAATTGGCGGCAGCGGTCTGTACGAAATGGCCGAGCTGCGCGATCGCGAAGAGCAAACGCTGAAGACGCCGTTCGGCGATCCGTCAGGGCCGTACGTCATCGGCACGCTGCGCGGCAAGCGCGTGGCGTTTCTGCCGCGTCATGGCGTCGGCCATCGCCTCATGCCGTCGGAGCTCAACTTCCGCGCGAACATCTTCGGCTTCAAACTGCTGGGGGTCGAGCGGATTCTGTCCGCCAGCGCCGTCGGCAGCTTGAAACACGAGTACAAACCGCAGGACATCCTCGTGCCGGATCAGTTCTTCGATCGGACGAAGGGACGGATCAGCACGTTTTTCGGGCGGGGCCTCGTCGCGCACGTCGCGTTCGCGCACCCGCTGTGCGGCGACTTGTCGAAGGTGGCGGCGGATTCGGCGGCCGCGGCGGGCGCGACGGTGCATCGCGGCGGCACCTACGTGAACATAGAGGGCCCGCAGTTCTCGACGCTGGCCGAATCGAAGCTGTACCGATCGTGGGGCATGGACGTCATCGGGATGACGAACCTGCAGGAGGCCAAGCTCGCGCGCGAAGCCGAGATCTGTTACGCGACGCTCGCGCTGGTCACTGACTATGATTGCTGGCATCCGGATCACGACGCGGTCACGGTCGATCTGATCATCGCGAACCTGATGCAGAACGCGATCACCGCGCAGAAAACCATCGCGGAAGCGGTGGGACGCTTGACCGGTCCGCGGACGTGCGCGTGCAAAGACGCGCTGGCGACGGCGATCATCACCAGACCCGAACACGTGCCCGCGCAGACGAAGAAGGAGCTCGCGCTGATCGTTGGCAAGTACATGAGATAACGGGGAAACCACAAAGAACACAAAGGGCGCAAAGAGGTCCATGAGAATCGTCGTCACCGGGTCCATCGCCTTCGACTACCTGATGTCGTTCCCCGGGAAGTTCACCGAGCACTTCCTGCCCGACCACATGGACCGAGTCAGCCTCAGCTTTCTCGTGGACTCGATGGACAAGCGCCGCGGCGGGTGCGCGCCGAACATCGCCTATACGCTCGCGCTGCTCGGCGAGAAACCGCTGCTGATGGCCACGGCGGGCGAGGACTTCGGCGAGTACCGGCAATGGCTCGAAGCGGCCGGCATCGACACCTCGCTCGTCAAGCAGATCGACGGCAAGTTCTGCGCGTCGTTCTTCTGCAGCACCGACCGGCACCACAATCAGATCGCGTCGTTCTACACGGGCGCGATGGCCGATGCGGGACAGCTCTCGTTCCGCACGGTCGGCGACTGCGGGCTCGCGATCGTCGCGCCGAACGATCCGGGCGCGATGATCCAGTACGCCGAGGAGTGCCGGACGCTGGGCATCAAGTTTATTTTCGATCCGGGCCAGCAGTGCGCGCGCATGTCGGGCGACGAGTTGCGCGACGGCATCTCCGGCGCGACCGTGGTCATCGTCAATGATTACGAGCTGGAGTTGCTGCGTCAGAAAACCGGTCTGAGCGAGCCGGAGATTCTCCGCGAGGCGCAGACGCTGATCATCACGCGCGGCGAAAACGGATCGTCGGTCGTGACGGCGGACAACTGGGTCGACGTGCCCGCCGTCACGCCGCATCGCATCGTCGATCCGACCGGGGTGGGCGATGCCTATCGCGGCGGGTTGATGAAGGGCCTGGCGCTTGGAGTCTCGTACGAGGTCGCCGCGCGCCTTGGCAGCGTCGCCGCGACGTACGCGCTCGAGCACCTCGGCGGACTGAGCCACGCGTACACGTGGGCTGAGTTCTCGGCGCGCTACGCGGAGCACTTCGGCCCGCTCACCACCTAGCTCTCCCAATCGGGTGCCGGGCGGTCAGGCCGGCAAGGGCGGCATCGGCAGACCCGGCGTGGCGAACATCATCTCGGTGATGGCCTTGATGCTCCGATTCCCATAGCGGAAGGGGACGATGAGCCGGAGAGGGGCGCCATGCCTCGGAGGAATCGGTTCATCGTTCATCAGCCACGCGAGCATGACTTGTGGATGCCTCAGCGTCGCCACCGCCTCGTCTATGTACTGACGATCCGATGCGATGAAACGGCAGTAATGCGCGCCAGGTACGAGCCCCAACATGTCCGCGAAGTCGCTGAAGCGCACGCCGGTCCATTTCACAATACCGCGCGGGTTCTGAGCACCGCATTGCAGCAGAAACGTGTGGGACACGGACGGCAAGCGCTCCAGATCGGAGAAGTGCATCGTTCCCGTGAGCTTTGCCAGCCCGCGCGTATCCACTTTGATCGACATCTTGCGGTAGGCGAACTCGATTTCGGGCGCTTGGCGATTCGGCGTGCGCCACATGAGCGGATCGGTGATGGGTCCAGCCGCACTCGACGGGTGCTCTGGGGCCGAGCCGTCCGCGTTGAGTGGAAGCGGCGCCGGAAAGCCCTCGCGCAGAGGCCGTTCCACGAGCTGGTCGGGCCACGGCGCCTGCTGCTGTGGAGCCTGGGCCTTGAGGGTCTCGCGCGTGAGTGCGCCCAAGGACAACCCCGCCAAGGTCGAAGCCGAAATGCCAATCGCCTCACGTCGCGAGATAGTCATGGCTGCACCTCTCCGCAGACGATAGCACGGTCGCCGATCGACGACGACGCCTTTCGAACATGGCGCGCAGCGGCTTGATTTACCATACGCGCATGGAAGTTCGGGTATTCCCCAACTCGAGGCGTCCCGGCGTCGGCTTGAAACCGCGTCGCGAAGGCCAGCGGCCGCTCCTCCCGCAGCACGCGCGCCACTGCCCCGTGTTGGAGGCGGGGAGCGCCCTCGGGTTTCTGGTCTACCCGCCGCTCGAGCCGAATGAATCGTTTCATCTCGAGTTCCAGGGCGACGGACGGTATCAGTTCGCGTATTTCCTGAGCACACCTCGAGGGAAATGGGAGACGATCTTCTCGCTCACGGTGGTGCTTCCGGTGGGAAGCATCGGCATGATCAAGGAGGAGGTCGTTTTCACGAGCCCGGATCCGCCGATCTCGCGCGAAGAGGCCGCGCGCGTTGCGAGAACCTTCATCGTTCCCGAGGACCTCGGGACGCCGCCCGGCGCGCTCGCCCTTCGCGGCGCGACGAATTTCCAGACGCCGCCGGGCTGGGACACGGTGTACACGCCGGTCTTCAACATGATCGAGCGGCCGGTTGCGCCGATGCTGGTCGTCCGGGTTGAGACGGATTGGTACGCACACGAAACCGAGTTCCGCTATGTCCTGCAGCCGGGCGAGGGGATTTCCGCCGCGCACAGCATGCCGATCGGACAGGTGTTCTTCGTTCCGCGCGAAGAGATCACCTTGCGCGATTGCACCGAGGAGGAACTGGAAGCGATCGATCGGTCCGCGGAGAAATTCTCTCGCGAGAAAGCCGCGATCAAGCTCACGACCTCCTATGGGATGCAATACAGTCCGCACTATCTGCGTCAAAGCCGTTCGCCGAAAGCCTAGGCGCGCCGCGCGAGCCTCGACCACTTGCGGGACGTGCGACGTCGAGCCTTCGAAGTGCGAGAGAGATTGGCGCCGCATTTTGATACGTGAGAAGCCGAGGGTCGGACGTGCTAGAATCGCCCTCGAGAAGGGAGTGGGCCTATGATTCATCTCTCGCTCCGGACAGGTGTGCTGACCCTCGGGGCATCATTAGTCGTCTCAGGTCTGGCAGTCGCCGCCCCTGCCAATGGGGACACCGCGAAGCCGGTGACATTCTCCAAGGATGTCGCGCCGATTTTCCAAGCGAAATGCCAGGAATGCCATCAGCCGAACTCGATCGCGCCGATGTCGCTCATCACGTTCCAGGACGCTCGGCCCTGGGCGCGTGCGATCAAGGAGCGCGTGGCGTTGCGCCAGATGCCGCCGTGGCACATCGACAAGACTGTTGGCGTGCAGAAGTTCAAGAACGACATGTCGCTCAGCGACGATCAGGTCGACACCATCGTCCGCTGGGTCGACGGCGGCGCGCTGCAGGGCGACGCGAGGGATCTGCCGCCGCCCAAGCCGCTGGTGACCGACAACGAGTGGAAGGCCGTGCGCGACGGCTACGGCCCGCCGGACCTCGTCGTCAAGTCCTCGGAGTACACGATGGCCGCCGAGCACCAGGACGTCTGGTACCGGCCGGCGTCCGCCCTCGACCTCACCGAGCCGCGCTGGGTGCGCCTGGTCGAGATTCGGCCGTCGAGTCTCAAGGCGCGCAAGATCATTCATCACTCGATCGCGCACCTGGTGTTGAAGGACGATCCCGACGCCGTCAACACGCTCACCGCGACTGGTGGCGGTCGCGGCCCGCGGGACAACGATCCCGACGCCATCGTGAACGCCCGGCCGCAGTTGATGGAGTGGGCGATCGGCAAGGGCTACGATCTGTATCGGCCGGGCACCGGGAAGCTGATGCTGCCCGGCGAGAGCATTACCTGGGATATGCACATTCACGCCGTCGGTGAGGAAATCACCGGCGGCTCGGAAGTCGGCGTCTGGTTCTACAAGAAAGGCGACGAGCCGAAGAAGCGCAGCTACCTGATTGGGTTCACGGGGATCGATCGCTCGAAGATGCTCGACATCCCGCCGAACTCGATGGCCATGACCGAAGGCTTCACGGTGCTGAAGGAGAACGCGCTCATCGAGAACTTCCAGCCGCACTTCCATCTGCGCGGGAAGTCGATGCAGGTCGAAGCGATTCTGCCCGACGGCAGCCGGCAGGTCCTCAGCTACGTGGGCAACTTCAACTTCAACTGGATGACGAACTACATCTACGACGACGACGCGGCGCCGTTGCTGCCGAAGGGCACCGTCATTCACGTGTCGGCGTGGTACGACAACACGAAGGCCAACAAGAACAACCCGGACCCGGACCAGTGGGTGGGCTACGGCGACCGCACGGTCGACGAGATGGCGCACGCGTGGATGAACGTCACGTACTTCAACGACGAGGAGTACAAGGCGCTCCAGGCCGAGCGCAAGGCGAAGATGGCGAAAGCCACCAACAACGACGAGAAGCAGCAGTGAAACGAGTCGTGAAATTGTGCGCCGCCGGCCTCCTGGCCGGCGGCGTTTTCGTGTCTGCGCAGACTCCGGCGTCGCTGCCCGAGCCGCGGAAGGCGTTCGGCGCGAGCGTCACGCCTGCGTTCGAGGGCTGGTTCTACAACGACGACGGCAGCCGCGGGTTTCTCATCGGGTACTACAACCGCAATTCACAGCAGGAGCTCGACATCCCCATCGGGCCGAACAACCGGATCGAGCCCGGCGGTCCCGACATGGGACAGCCGACGCATTTTCTCCCGGGCCGGCAGTGGGGCATGTTCTCCGTTCCGGTGCCGAGGGACTTCAAGCCGCAGGACCAGTACACCTGGACGCTCGTCGCCAACGGCCAGACGGCGACCATCCCGCTACGCTTGAAGCCGGACTACGTCATGAGTCCGTTCAGGGAGATCGCGGTCGGCAACACGCCGCCGGTCATCCGCTTCGAGCAGGGAGGCCAGGGCGTTCAGGGTCCGCTCGCGACTCCGGCCACCGCGGCCGTTCGCACGGCCTCCGTCGGGACGCCGTTCGCGCTGACGGTGTGGGCGGCCGACGACATGAAGTACACGAGCGGCACCAGCGCGCCCATGACGTCGGCGCGACCGCCCGTCACCGTACGGTTCACGAAGTATCGGGGCCCGGGCGCCGTCACGTTTGACAAGCCGAGACCCGAAGTGGAAAAGCTCCCGACCGGGCCGGCCGCCTTCAACGGGCGCGCGACGACGAACGTCAAGTTCAGCGAGCCCGGCGACTACGTGATCCACGTCACCTTGAACGACTACTCCGGCGACGGCGGTGGCGGGTTCGGATGCTGTTGGACGACGTCACTGGTGAAGGTCGCGGTAAAGTAAGCCGAATTGGGTAAGTGGGTAATTGAGTAAGTGGGTAATTGATTGCGCAATTGATCAATCAATCACCCACTTACCCAGTTACTCAATTACCCAGTTCATTTTTTCTGAGGTCGTCATGAAGGCTGTCTTTGGTCTGTCTGCCGTCGTCGTGCTCCTGAGTCCGCTGGCTGCCACCACTGCGCGCGCGCAGATGCCGGATCAGCGGATCGCGCAGGCCGTGCTGCCGCTTCCTGAAGATCTGCGGGCCGGCGCCACCGTGCTCGTCTACGATCCGGCGACCGGCGAGCGCAAGATTCTGCGCCAGGGCACCAACAACATCGAGTGCCAGCCGAAGAACCCGGCCGACGGGTTCACCTGGTGCTACAACAAGGTCACCGCGCCGCGGCGCGATCTCCAGGCAAAGCTCAAGGCTCAGAAAAAATCCGACAAGGAGATTGCCGACGCCGTCGCCGAGGCAACGAAGACAGGCACCATCAAGCCGGCGCCGTATGGCACGATGTCGTATCGCCTGTCGAGCGACGAAGGCCGGATCAAGCTGCTGTGGGTGATGTCGGTGCCGATGGCGACGCCCGAGTCGATTGGCGTGTCGACCGTCAGTCAGCGCGACGCCGCGCTCAAGGGCGCGGGCCTGCCGTGGCTGATGCTGCCCGGCACGCCGGGCGCGCACGTGATGATCCCCATCAATCCCGGAACCGCCACGGCGACGAAGTAAGACGAACTACCCGATTCACCTTTCCTACTCCAGGACGAGCTTGTCGAAGCGATAGCTGAATTCGTTCGCGATGTAGACCGTCTTCTCGTCCGGACAGGCGATTGCGTGAATCGAATCGAAGTAGCCCGGCAGCCTGCCGAGCTTGCCGAACGTGCCGAGGATCTTGCCGTCCAGCCCCATCTTGTACACTTTGCCCACGCTCCCGATGAAGATCACCTGCGTCGGTCCGGGCGTGATGCACATCGACCACGTGAGGCCATCCAGATCCCACTCCTGCTTGAATTTCCCGTCCGTGTCGAACACCTGCACGCGGCTGTTCTGACGGTCGGCCACGTAAAGCGTCTGGTTACGGTCCATGACGATGCTGTGCGGCGTGTTGAATTGCCCGGGCCGCGTGCCGCGGTCGCCCCAGTACGTCACGAGATTGCCTTCCTTCGAGAACTTCGCGACGCGTGAATTCCCGTAGCCGTCGGTGACGTACGTGCTCCCGTCGGGGCCGACGACGGTGTCGGTCGGCTGATAGAAGGCCGCCGGGCCGGGAATCGCACGCTCGATGCCGTGGGTCATGTACACCCATGGCTCCAGCCGACGGCCGAGGGCCTGGATGATGCGCCCCTTCGGGTTGAACTTCACCACCACGTTGTTGCCGGCATCGACCAGCCACATGTTGTCTTCCGCGTCGAAGCGCACGCTGTGCGCGGCGTGGAAGATCGTCGAGCCGTCGCCGATCGACCGGATGAAGGATCCGTCGGGGCCGAACTCCAGCAGCGGATGATTGCCGCGATTCAACAGGAAGATGTGACCCTTGGCGTTGAGCGCCACGCCGACCGCTTCCGACGGCCAGATGTTGTCGGGCAGCTTGAAGAACTCTTCATCGACGTGAAACTTGAGCTGCGGCGCCGACGCGGCCCCCGCCGCGGCGGCCATCGAGCCCCCGCGTCCGCCGCGTCCTTGCCCCGAGAGGGAAGCGGTCACTGAAAGGATCAACACCGCCAACGGTACGAAGCGCTTCATCGTTCATCCTCCTTCGACGTCGTGGGATTGTCGTCTGCGTCCGACGCGCGTGAGGCGAAAGCATCTCACATTGACGATGACACTCCAACTGGAAAGGGGAAGAATGAGCGGTCTCCATGGCTCGAGCCGTGCGCGCGCGCCCTCGTCTTCCAGCTGCGAATCGGCTTCCGATGTGGCCGGCGCCTCTTCTGATCGCCGGCGCCGTGGCGGTGTTTGCCAACAGCCTGACGGTGCCGTTCGTCTTCGACGACCAGCGCGCCATCGTCGACAACGCGAGCATCCGCCGCCTCTGGCCGCCGCCGACCGCGCTGGCCGCGCCGCCGCAGTCGCCCGTGGCCGGACGGCCGATCGTGAATCTGTCGCTCGCCGTGAACTACGCGATCGGCGGTCTCGATCCGTGGGGGTATCACGCGGCCAACCTGGGCGTCCACCTGCTCGCCGCGCTCACGTTGTTCGGGGTCGTGAGGCGAACGCTCGCCAGCGAGGCGCTCGCGAACCGTTTCGCCACGGCGGCCACGCCGCTGGCCTTCGCGGCTGCGCTGATATGGCTGACGCATCCGCTGCAGACCGAGATCGTCGATTACGCCGCGCAGCGGACCGAGTCGATGGCGGGGCTGTTTTACCTGCTGACGCTGTACGCCGCGATTCGCGCGATGTCGCCACCGCTCGGCCGCCACCAGCCGCGGTGGTCGATCGCCGCGGTCGTCGCCTGCGGTCTCGGCATGGCGAGCAAGGAGTCGGTGGTGACGGCGCCGCTGATGGTGCTGCTGTACGATGCCGTCTTCGTCGAGCGCGGCATCCGCGACGCCGTACGGCGCCGCCCGCGCTTTTACGCGGCGCTCTTCGCGACGTGGATCATTCTCGCGGCGCTTCTGGCATCGGGTCCGCGATCGCACAGCGCCGGATTTTCAGCCGGCGTCGCGCCGCGGGTGTACCTGCTTGACCAGGCGCCGATGATCGCGGCCTACCTGAAGCTGGCGTTCTGGCCGCATCCGCTCGTCCTGGACTACGGCATGCCCGCCGCGATTGGGCTGACGGCGGCGTTGCCGCCGGCGATTCTGGTGCTCGCGCTCATCGCCGCCACTGTCGTGGCGTGGCGATACTCGCGCGCGGCGGCCTTCCTCGGCGCCTGGTTCTCCTTGGGCGCGACTTGCGTGATGTTGGCGACGCTGACCGTACAGCGCAATGCGGAGTACCGCGATCCGATCGCGCTCTGGCAAACGGTCGTCGACCGGCGGCCCGGCGGACGCGCGCACTACAACCTGGGCATCGAGCTGAAAGCCGCCGGACGCCGCGACGAAGCGATCGATCACTATCGGCAGGCCCTCGCCGACGACCCCGAGGCGCACTACGCGCTCGGGTTCGAGGCCGAGGCCGACGGCCGGTACGACGAAGCGATTGCGCACTATCGCGAGTACATTCGCCTGCGGCCGGAGGACGTCAACGTCATTCGAGCCTGCACGCTGCTGGGACGCGCGCTCGCGGTTCGGGGCCGGCTGGACGAAGCCGTCGACGCGTTTCGTCAGGCCCTCAGGATGCAGCCGTCCAACGCCGACGCGCGCGGCGGTCTCGCCGACGCGCTGTCCAGGCAACAGCGATTCGACGAGGCCATTCCCGAGTACCAGCGCTATCTCCGTCTTCAACCCGCGAGCGCGGGCGCGCACGAGAACCTGG
>JACPZV010000426.1 GCA_016195295.1 Acidobacteriota bacterium | reverse complement strand
GTCCTGCGAGAGGCCCATCTTCTCGAAGGTGACGGCGAGATAGAAGTGCGCGTCGGCGTAAAAGGGATTGAGCCGCAGCGCCTCGCGGTAGCAGGCCTGCGCCTCGGGAAAGCGGCCGAGGTCGTGATAGATGTTGCCGAGGTTGAAGTGCGCCTCGAAGAAATCCGCTTCGAGGCCGATCGCCCGCTCGTAGAGCGCCTGCGCCTCGGCCAGCTCGTCGCGGCTGTAGTGGATGTTCGCCAGGTTGATGAGCGCCGCGACGAGATACGGATCGAGCTCGAGCGCCTTGCGGTACGCCGCCGCCGCTTCCTCCTGCGTCGCCTCGCCGTCGTCCCGCGCGGACGCCGCGCGGAAGTACTCTTCCGCCAACGCCGTGTCCTGGATCGTCGGCGGCGCGTCGGCCTGCGCGGACGCGGCCGGCCGTTCCGCCGCGGGGCGGCGCAGCGCGATGATCTTCGCGGGCGCGGCGTCGAGCCGGAAATCGAATTCCAGTTGGCCCTGCCGTGAGGCCATCAGCGTCCGCACGATGCTCCGGAACGTCCCGCCTTGATCGAGCCCTTCGCTCGCCTGCTTGATCACGGCCACGTCGAGGAACGCGAAGAACGTGTCGGCGTTGGTGCGGAGCACCGGTCGGAGCAGCCCGCACTTCACGAGGTACCGGACGTGGTCCTCACGAAGCGCGCGGTACCGCGCCAGCAGATCGCGCAGCGCGTGATACTGCCGTTTCAGCGTGTCCGGCGTCGGCACGCCCGTCAGCCGGCAGAACTCTTCTTCGTGGAGAATCCGAATCGTCTGGGCACCCGGCTGCGCGTTCAGCTCCTCGGCGCGCTTCAGCTTGTTGCTCTTGTCGGTCTGACCGAAGCCCTCGGCGCCAATGACGAGCATCGTCGTCTTCGCGTTGACGTCGTCGGCGGTGGCGCCGCCGAGCCGCGTCACGAGCGCGCGCGCGTCACGCCGCCCGAGGGAGCTGAGCTTTCCGGTGAAAACGACGAGCTGTCCCTCCAGTGGCGGACAACCCGGCAGGTCAGGCGAGGATGAGGGCAAACGGCCTCTCCGCTGAAACGCAGGGGGAAGAACCGCACTCAAGATGAAGGAGAATAGAAGAGAAGTCAAGAAGAGTCTGACTTCGTACTTCCACTTCAAACTTCAGCCTTGAGACTTCAGACTTTCAGGATGCTCTTAGCTGGCGACGTTGGCGGTACGAAAACGCTCCTCGGACTTTTCGAGTCCGCGCCGGTGCGCCCGCGGCGCGTTGGCGTTCGATCCTTCGCGACGCTCGACTACGACAATCTCGAGACGATGATCGCCGCGTTTCTGACGGACGCGGCGACGACGGCCGCCGCAATCGACACCGCGTGCGTGGGCGCCGCCGGACCGGTGATCGACAACGCCGCGGAGCTGACGGCGGTGCCTTGGCGCGTGAACGGCCGGCGTCTCGCCGACGCGCTCGGCGGAACGCGCGTCATCGTGCTGAACGATCTGCAGGCGATGGCGTACTCCGTGCCGGTCTTGCAGGAATCCGAAGTGCACGTCCTGCAACAGGGGACGCCAGTGCCCGGCGGAAACATGGCGCTGATTGCGGCGGGGACCGGACTCGGCGAGGCGCTGCTGCACCACGTCGATGGCCGGTTCGTCCCGGCGGCCTCCGAGGGTGGACACGCGGATTTTTCCGCGCGCACCGAGCGAGAGATGATGCTCGTCCGCGATCTGACGAAGCGGTACGGCCGCGCCGACGTGGAGCACGTCGTGTCGGGACGAGGGCTGATCCACATCCATCGCGTCCTGCATGTGACTCCCTGCGTGGCGGGCGTCGATCTCGACGATCCGAACGCGCCGGCCGCGATTTCAGCGGCGGCCTTCGACCGCCGCTGTCCGGGATGCGCCGAGACGCTCGATCTGTTCGTCGAGGCGTACGGCGCGCAGGCCGGCAATCTCGCGCTGCGAAGCGTGGCGACGGGCGGCGTGTTCATTGGGGGCGGCATCGCGCCGAAAATTCTGCCGGCGCTGACGTCAGGCGCGTTCATGCGCGCCTTCCGCGCCAAGGCGCCGCTCGAGGATCTCCTCGCCTCGATGCCGGTGAACGTGATCCTGAATGCCGAAGTTGGACTGCTCGGCGCCGCCGTCTTCGCGCTGGGCCAACGCTGAGGAAACACAAAGGACACGGTGGCTGCATGATCTGGTTTTTCGATCGCAACGGCGAGAAGCTCCGCTACGAAATCAGCCGCGACCGCGCGGATGGCCGCTACCGCGTCGTCATCACCCACCCGGACGGGACCGAGTCGGTGGAAGAAGTTGACGAACCGACCGAGCTCATCGAGCGGTCGAGCCACAGGCTCGACAGCTTTTCCTGAAGTGTAGGGGCGCAGTCCATCAGAACCGACCGCGGTTCAGGGCATGCCTGAGCCGCCGGCCAGTTGCTTGACCAGCTCGCCCATCACGTTCTTCGCGTCGCCAAAGAGCATCCAAGTGCGATCCGAAAAATAGAGCTGGTTGTCGATGCCCGCAAACCCTGGGTTCGTGCTTCGCTTGATGGCGAACACGCTCCGCGCGTTGTCAGCATCGATGATCGGCATTCCGTAGATCGGACTGCTCTTGTCTGAGCGAGCCGCCGGGTTGACGACGTCGTTCGCGCCCACGACCAGTGCCACGTCCACCTGCGGCATGTCCGGGTTGATTTCGTCCATTTCGATGAGATCCGTGTACGGGATGTCTGCCTCAGCGAGAAGGACATTCATGTGGCCCGGCATGCGGCCGGCGACCGGGTGTATGGCGAACTTCACCGTGATGCCGCGTTTCTTGAGCTGGTCGTAGAGCTCGCGCACCTTGTG
>JACPZV010000425.1 GCA_016195295.1 Acidobacteriota bacterium | reverse complement strand
TGCACGGCACCCTGCACGGCACCCTGCACCCCGCACCCCGCACCCCGCACCCGCATCTCATGCGTGATCCCGGCATCGGCCGCGTGCTCGTGGCGAGTCTGCATCAAGGCATCGCGGACATTCTGCCCATGCGCCTCGGTTTCTACGAGAGCTGGCTCAACGCGGAAGGCCTGCGCGAGGGCACGATTGGGCTCGCGCCGCTCTACGCGGTCTTGAGTTTTCTCCGGCAGGAGGAAGGCGACGCGTACCAGAAGATCACGACGCGGGCCGGGGAGTACGCCGCGGAGTGGACGGTGCAGTCGATGCCGTCGATGCGGCGCGCGTTGATCAAGGCGGCGCCGGTGTGGCTGCGAAGCCGGCTCCTGCTCGGCCTGGCGCGGCAGCTCGTTCGCAACAGCTATCAAGGCAGTTGGGCGGTCTCCCGTCTGCGCCGCGGGACGGCCAATGTCGACCTCAAGTCGTCGGTGTTCTGTTCGGTGCGTGAGCCCGTGTCACATCCGTTGTGCGGCTTCTACGCCGCGGCCTTCACGCGACTGCTGTCGCTCTTCGACCTCGGCGCGCGGACCGAAGTGATCGCGTGTCGCGGGACGGGCGAGCGCACGTGCTTGCTGAAAGTCGCGCTGCTGGACGGCCGGCGGTCCGACCACGCCGAAGCCCTCTGAAGCGCCGGGTCGTGTCGATCCCGGCCCTTGTACTCCGCACGGCGCCGTGGTACACTCGACGCAAGAACGTGAGTCAACAAATCCAAGACGACGGCTTTCGCGAGATTCAACTGAACGGAAAGCAGTTGGTCTTTCTGTTCATGGCCGCCACCGTGGTGTCGGTGGTGATCTTCCTGTGCGGCGTTCTGGTCGGTCGTGGCGTGAAGGCGGAGCGCAGCGCGGCCGCCGACGCCACGCCAATCAACATCGCCGCCGAGACGACGCCGCAGCCGCCGGTCGCCGCGCCTCCACCGACGCCCGCCGGATCGGATCCGACCTCCGCGGCGCCGCCTCCGGCCGTCGACGATCTCAGCTACTTCAATCGTCTCGAAAAACCCAACGCGCCAGCGGAGCAGTTGAAACCGGCGTCGGCCAAGAGCGCTGGGCCGGCCGCGGCGCCCACGGCCGCGGCGGCGCCAGCCGAGAAGGCCGCGAGGGCCGAGGCCCGTCAGACGCCCTCTCCGCCGCCTGCGGCCAAAGCCGAGACGCGCGCCGCGCCCGCGCCGCCTCCCGCTCCCGCGCCTTCGAGCGATGGCTACGCCGTGCAGATCGCGGCGCTGAACGAACGCGATGAGGCCGACGCGATCGCCAAGCGGCTCTCATCGAAAGGCTACTCGGCGTACGTCCTCGCGCCGGCTGCCGGTACTCCGGCGATGTATCGCGTCCGCATTGGAAAGTTCGCGACGAAACACGAAGCGGATACGATGGCCGCGAAGCTCCAGAAGGAAGAGCAGTTCAAGCCCTGGGTGACGCGGTAGATCAAGGTCCGCGAGCGCGGTCCCTCGACGACGTGCGTGCCGCCGCGTCCGGTGTCCTCCTCGCCCTGAGCTTTCCGAAGTACGGCCATCCCGCGTTCGCGTGGATTGCGCTGGCGCCGCTGCTGGCCGCCCTCGCCGACGAATCTCCCTCGCGTTTTCTTCGACCGCGACGACTGGCGCATGCCTTTCGGCTGGGTGTGTTGACCGGCGTCGTCTACTTTGCGGGAACCCTCTACTGGATTACGCACGTGATGGCGGTGTACGGCGATCTTGCGCCGTGGGTCGCCGTGCTCGTCAACGCGGCGCTCGTGGTGTATCTGGCGCTGTTCCCGGGAATTTTCGCCGTGGTCGTACGGCGCCTCTTCCTGTCGATCGGGCGGAGGGCGTTGTTGGCGGCGCCTGTCGTGTGGGTGGCCACCGAGCTCGGGCGCACGTATCTGTTCACGGGCTTCCCGTGGGTGCTACTCGGCTACAGCCAGGCGCGCGTGCTGCCCATAGCGCAGCTGGCGAGCGCGTTCGGCGTCTACGGCGTGTCGATGCTGATCGCGGCGGTGAGCGCGGTGTTGGCGTGGATGGCCACGTATTCCGGCGATCGGTGGCGTCCGGCGTCAGCCGCACCCGCGGTCGCCGTGGTCGCGCTCGTGCTTGGCGTCGCCGCGTGGGGAAGCCGCCGCGCGGCCGCGCGCGAATGGACGCGCGAAGGCGAACCTGTGCGGGTCGGTTTGATCCAGGGCAACGTGGAGCAAGCGCGGAAGTGGGATCCGGCCCACGCCACGGCGATCTTCGAGGAGTACGTCCGCATGACGCGTCAGGCCATCGGCGCCGGCGCCGAGTTCGTGCTGTGGCCTGAATCCTCCACACCGTTCCGGTTCGAAGAGGATAGGACTGACGCCGATCGCCTTCGCGCACTCGTCCGCCAGGCGCGCGTGCCGGTGCTGCTCGGCAGCGATCAATTCGATCACGACGCGCGGGGGAAGTACTACAACGCGGCATTCCTGCTGCGATCGGACGGCACCACGGCCGGCGTGTATCGTAAGACCCATCTGGTGCCGTTCGGCGAATACGTTCCGCTCAAACGCGTCTTCTTCTTCGCGGCGCCGCTGGTTGAAGCCGTTTCGGACTTTTCCGCGGGGGCCGGGGTCGTGCTCCTGCCGGTCGGCCGGCACGAGGTCAGCACGGCGATCTGCTACGAAATCGTTTATCCCGATCTCGTGCGGCAGTTCGTCTCTGCGGGCAGCGAGTTGTTGACCACGATCACCAACGACGCCTGGTTCGGCGCTTCGTCTGCGCCATACCAGCACTTCGAACAGGCGTCGATGCGCGCGATCGAGGAGGGCCGCTATCTGGTCCGCGCCGCCAACACCGGGATCAGCGGCATCGTCGATCCGTACGGGCGCGTCGTGGCGCAAAGCGCCATCTTCGAGCCGGCGGTCGTCGTCGGCGAGGCGCGCTACCTGCGGACGTCCACCTTCTACGCGCGCCACGGCGACGTGCTGGCGTACGCGTCGGCGATCGTGACGCTCGCGCTCCTCGTGCTTACCCGACGAAGCTCGCTTAGAATGTAACAGGAGCCCCGATGCCCACTGTCGACGAATTGATGCGCCGTTACGAGGATCTCAGCAAACGCGCTGCCGATCTGTGGAGCTATCTTTGAAGCCGCCCGCCCGGAAGAAGAACTGACTCGCCTCGAGACGCGCGCCGCCGCGCCCGATTTCTGGAAAGACCAAGCCGAAGCGCAGAAAGTCCTGCAGCGCCGCCGCCGCCTGGAGCAGGACCGCGATCTCATGCGGTCGCTCAAGAAGCAGAGCGACGATCTCGCCGTTCTCGTCGAGTGGTCTGAGGCGGGGGAGTCGGTGGACGCCGAGTTCGCGCAGGCGCTCGATGCCCTCGACCAAGAAGTCCAGAGCGGCGAGATCAAGAAGATGCTCGGCGGCGAGCACGATCGCAAGAACGCGATCGTGACGATCCACCCCGGCGCCGGCGGCACCGAATCGCAGGACTGGGCCGAGATGCTCCTGCGCATGTATATGCGCTGGGCCGAGCGCAAGAGGTTTCGCGCAACGCTGATCGATTCGACGCCGGGGGAAGAGGCCGGTTTCAAGTCAGCCACGCTGCTGGTCGAAGGCGAGAACGCCTACGGCCTGCTTTCCACCGAGAGCGGCGTGCACCGGCTGATCCGCATTTCGCCCTTCGACCAGGCGGCGCGGCGGCACACCTCGTTTGCTTCGGTGTTTGTGATC
>JACPZV010000424.1 GCA_016195295.1 Acidobacteriota bacterium | reverse complement strand
CGCACGTCGATCACGAAGCTCGGCGGTTTCGCGCCCTGGCCGAACACGTCGGGCGCGATGCCCCAGAAGCTGGAATCGGGCGGCGCGGCGCCCTTGGCGTGGGCCGCTTCCATCAGCTCGCGCATGACGCCGGGCGGCATCGTCACGTAGTAGAGCGGCGGCGCGTCCGCGCCGAGCGAACGCACGGCTGTCGACGTCCGCTCGTGCACGCCGATGTGATCCAGGTGCCAGTAGAGCCCGTCCTCGGCGAACGTGATCACGGCGTCAGGCCGGTACTGCTGGATCGCTTTCACGATCTCCTCGTGCAGCTCGGGCACCCACGCCGAGAATTCGAGCCGCCTCGCGCAGCTCGCGCGCTCGCGCCCCGGCCAGATCGCCGTCCTCGAGGAGGGCCCGGTCGCTCAAGGAGCCCCGTTCGCCTCGCGAGGCGCAGATCAGGACCACGCGCGCGCCGGCATCGGCGAGGCGGGCGAGCGTGCCGCCGCACGCGAGCGACTCGTCGTCGGGATGCGCGAAAATCGCGATCACGGTACGGCCGGCGAGTGTTCGCTCGTTTGAGAGGCTCCGGCCTTCGCTCGCCGGCCCATCCTGCGAGCGGCCGGGCTCGCCGGAGCGCGGCACGCGCGAAGGCGGCGCGCTACGTTCGGGCTGCGGCACGATGCGCCTCCACGATTCGCGTGTAGACCTTCACGTACTCGTCGACCATGCGGTCCGCGCCGAACCGGGCGACCGCGCGCTCGCGGACCCGGCGGCGATCGAGATCGAAGACGCGCGGCAGGTCGTTCACCATCTGCTCGAGATCCTCGAAGATGACGCCCGTGACGCCGTCGTCGACGACCTCGCGGACGGCGCCGCGATCGAGCGCGGCCACCGGCGTCCCGCACGCCATCGCCTCGGCCAGCACGAGCCCGAACGGCTCACGCGCCTGAATCGGATAGAGCAGCGCCCGCGCGCCGCCGAAGAGCCGGACTTTCGTCGGATTGTCGGCTTCACCGTTGTAGATGATGCGCCGGCCGTCGACGTGCGGCGCGATGTGCTCGCGGTAGTACTCGTTCTCGGCGGCCGCGAGGATCAGACGCAAGCCGACGCGCTTGGCGATCTCGATTGCCTGGAGCACGCCCTTGCCTTCGGTGAAACGGCCGAGGAACAGCAGATAGTCCTCGGGCCGGTCGCGGAAGACGAAGTTTGCCGTGTCGACGCCGTGCAGCACCGTGCCGACGACGTTCAGGCCGCTGAGCAGGCGGGCCTGCTCGTTGGAAATCGCGACGAAGGGCGCTTCGGGATAGCGCGACCACAGCTGCAATTCGGCGGTCGTCGGCGAGTGGTGCAGCGTCTGGACGATCGGCGTCGGCGAGAGGCGCGTGAAGGCGAGCGACATCGGGTAGTAGGCCGCCTCGTAATGGATGACGTCGAATTCCGAGGCGCGCTCGGCGGCGGCCGCGAGATTCAGCATCTCGTACAGCTCCCACGGCCACATGTGCGGGTCGTGCCAGTAGCCGCTCCGATAGAGCGCGTTCAGCTTCGCGCTCGTCTTCGAATCGGCGGTGGCGAACAGCGTGACGTCGTGACCGCGGGCGACGAGGCCCTCGGTGAGGAGCCACGTCATCGTCTCGACCGATCCGGACTTGCGCGGCGGCACCGACGTGGCGACGGGCGCGATGTGGGCGATTCTCAGCACGCCGCACCCGTCATGTGCCGGCCTCGTCGAGCAACTTTGTCAGGACTCTTTTGGCGTCGAAGTGCTCGCGCGCGATTTCGCTCGCGCGGCGCGCGTGGCGGTCGTAGTGGCTGTTGATGCGATCGATTCCGGCGAGCGCCTCGTCTGCGGTGGAGAAGGCGAGCAGGCCTTCGCCCGCCGGCACGTGCGCGGTCCATCCGGTGTCCTGCACGAGCGCGGGGCGCCCCGACGCGAGATAGCACTCGGTCCGATCGCTGAACCAGCCGGTGCGGTTCTCCACGTAGGTATGTTTCGCGACGCCGAATTCCGCTTTCGACCCCTGGATGAACGCACGGTACCCGTCCGGCGTGCGCGAGACCTCCATCGCGTCCACGGTATCCCAGCCGTACCGGCGCAGCAGCGTCTGCGGGCCGTTGATGGCCAGCTCGAAACGCTGCGACGTCTTCGCCGGCAGCTCGATGAACTTCACGAACTCCTGATCCTTGTTGCCGCCGATGTCCGTAAAGCTCTCGATCTGCCAGGTCATGACGCTGGTGAAGCGGTCATGCGGCGTCGTGGTCGTGCGCCAGTCGTCCAGCGTAATCGGCTGCCACGTCTTGCGCCACGTGAACTCGCCGGTCGGAATAGGCGAGGCCGGGGTTCCGACGTTCGCACCAAAGGTGAAGAGGCGATCGAAGCGACGGAAGAACTCGACGTACCACGGCTCGGCCTTCGCGATGGCGAGCTGCGTGAACGCGGGATCGGAGTCGACGAAGACCTTGCGCGGAATGCGCGCGTACTCGTCGCGCCAGAACCAGGATCCGCCCGAGAGGTTGATGAACAGATCGGCGTCGGCGGCGAACCGCCGGACCTCGTCCGCGCTCTTGCCGTGGTAGCTGCCGTCGTAGTTGACGAACGACCAGCGGTCGCCGAGTCCGAACGGGGCCAGCGCGTCGTGGATGTAGGTCGTGCCGTACGTGGGATCCGTCGCGCGCGTGTTCAGCACCGGATCGTAGACACACTCGCCCGTGTCCTCGATGTAGAAGACGTCATGTCCGAGCGCGCGCAGGCCCAGAAGGTACATGAGGGAGCACCACGTGACGCCGCCAAAAGGATAGCGGGCGATGATGCCCGCGAAGAGAATGCGCATCTGAACTCTCTCATTGTCTTGCCGCCTGAATCAGCTCGTCGACGGTCTCCGGATCGTCCAGCGATTTGCCGATCGACAACCGCGCGCACATCCGCCGGTACAACTGGCTGCTCTTCAACAGCTCCTCATGCCGTCCCTGCGCGGCGATCAGGCCGCCGTCGAGCACCAGGATGCTGTCGGCGTCCCGCACCGTGGACAGGCGATGGGCGATGACGATCGTCGTGCGGCCGGCGCGCAGGCGGCGCAGCGCGGCGAACACGATCTCTTCCGAGATCGCATCCAGAGACGAGGTCGGCTCGTCGAGGATCAGGATCGGCGCGTTCTTGATGATGGCGCGGGCGACGCTCAGGCGCTGGCGCTCGCCGCCAGAGAGGCTGCCGCCGGCCTCGGCGATCTCGGTGTCGTAGCCCTTCGGCAGGCGCGCGATGAACTCGTGCGCGTGCGCCGCGCGCGCGGCCTGCTCGATCTCCTCCGCCGTCGCGTCGAGCCGGCCGTAGCGCAGGTTCTCCGCGATCGTGCCGGAGAACAACACCGGATCCTGCAGCACGATCGCGATCTGTTCGCGCAGCGATCGCACGCGGTACCGCCGCACGTCGAGGCCGTCGATCAGCACCCGGCCGACCGTCGCGTCGAAGAACCGCGGGATGAGGCTGACGAGCGTCGTCTTGCCCGCGCCGGTGAGGCCGACGAGCGCGATCATCTGCCCCGGGTGCGCGTCGAAGGTGATGTCGTGGAGCACGTGCGCGCCGGACGGATACGTGAACCCGACGTCCTCGAAGCGGACGTCGCCCGTCACGGTCGTGGCGTCGACCGAGTCCGGCGCGTCGACGGTTTCCGGGAGCATGGCAAACACCGAACGCACGCGCTTGGCGCCGGCGAGCGCGCCCTGGAGCTGGCCGGTCGTGTGGGCGATCGCCGACAACGGTCCGTACACCGCGCCGAGATACGCGATCACGATGGTCAGGTCGCCGATCGTCATCTGCCTGCGCACGACGTGCAGGCCGCCGACGACCAGCACGAGCGCCGTGCCGAGGATCGTGATCGTCGTGACCACGACGGAGAACAGGGACTGCTGCCACGTCAGCGCGATGCGGGCGTCCATCGTGCGATTGCCGGCGTGCGCGTAGCGGTCCACTTCGTACGGCTCGCGCGCGAAGCCCTTGACGAGCCGGATCGCGGAGAACGTCTCGTACAGCCGCTCGATCAACTTCGACTCGAGCTCTTTCACGCGTTCCTCGCGAGTGACCATCGTCGAGGTGTAGTAGCGCAGGCAGACGAACAGGAACGGCACGACCGTGAGCGAGAGCAGCGCGACCGTGACGTCGAGCTTCAGCAGGACGATAAACATCACCGCGAGCGTGATGACCGACGTCGCGAGCGGAAACAGCCCGCTCATCACGAGGTTCTCGATCGCGTAGGCGTCCACATCGACGCGGTACACCGCGTCGCCCGTGCTCGTGGCGATGTGATGGTGGAGGCCGAGTGCCTGCAGATGCTGGAACAGCTTGTAGCGCAGGTCGTAGACCATCCGCTGGCCCGTGTCCACCTGGACTTGGGTGCCGAAGGCCGAGACGAACTGGTTCGCGATCTGCACGACGATGCCGGCAACGACGAGCATCACGAGCAGGAGGAGGAGGTTGCCGCCGTGAACCGCGGCGAGCCAGCGCGCGAACGGCTCGGGCAGCGGCTGCGGCGGGCGCTCGAGGACGTAGTCGATGACGACTTTGAGCGGCCACGGCTGCAGCGCGCCCAGTCCGACTTCCGCGAGCCCCAGCGCCGCAAGCAACCCCACGCGACGCTGATACGGACGCAGGAAGCCGAGCGTCCAGAAGAAGAGCGGCGCCTGGCGGTCGGCCTGGATCGGATCGCTCATGCGTTCATCCGCCCACGCGCCGGGCCGGCGCGATCGGTCGCGGCGGAACGAGGTTCGGCGCGATCTTCGGAATGATCAGCGGGACCACCTTGTCTTCGCTCGAGTCGGTGACGTAAAGCCACCCGCGTCGCGGTCCCGAGGTGGCGAAGGCGACGCGCGTCGGCGCGCCGAACGCCGTGCGGCCCTCATCGCTCAGATCGCGAATGATGCCGTCGGGCCCGACCGCGCGGACGTGACCGTTGTAGTAGTCGGCGATGAAAATCGTCACGTTGCCGCCGGGCTCGGGCACCACCGCGATGCCCGCCGGTCCCGCCAGGCGCGCGGCTGTCGCCGGACCATCGTCGCCCTCGTAGCCCCACACGCCGCTGCCCGCGACGGTCGTGATGATGTGCGTCCGCGCGTCCACTTTCCGGATTCGGTTGTGGTGCATGTCGGCGATGTAGAGGTCGCCGGTCCGCTGATCGAGCTCGACGTCGCTCGGCATGTTGAGGTGCGCGCTCGTTGCGGGCCCGCCGTCGCCGACGCTCTGGCCTTCGCCCGGCGTGCCGTCGCCGGCGACGGTGTGGATCAATCCGGTCTTCGCGTCGACCATGCGGATGCGATAGTTCAACGTGTCCGCGATGTAGATGTTGCCGTTCCGGAGATCCACCGCGATGGCGCTCGGCGTGTTCAACGCCGCCTCGGTCGCGGGCTTTTCGTCGCCGTCGTAGCCGTTGTCGCCGGACCCGGCGACGGTCGTGATGATGCCGGTGGGCCGATCCACGCGGCGAATGCGGTCGTTGTGCGAGTCGGCCACGATGACGTCGCCGTCCGGCGCGAGATCGACGCCGTCCGGCGTGTCCAGTTGCGCCAGGATCGCCGGCCCGTTGTCGCCCGAGAACCCGCTGCCCAGGTCGTGGTTGCCGGCGACGGTCACGATGTTGTTGCGCGCGTCGACGCGGCGGATCACGTCGTTGTTCGAGTCGGCGATGAAGACGTCGCCATTGGTTGAGACGGCGACGCCGCCGGGCGCGTCGAGCCACGCTTCCATCGCCGGCCCGTAGTCGCCGGCGAATCCCTTGCGTCCGCCGATGACGGGGCCGGTGGCCGCCTCGCGCAACATGAACGTCCCGGCGCCGAGCGACAGGATCATGACGACGAAGATGATCGCGCTGCGCAAGCCGTAGCCCCAGAGACGGGCCGGCGCGAGCAGCGGCCCGTGCGCCGGCCCGGATCGCAGCGCGATCATGCCGGCGCCGACGGTCACGCGTTTGATCGCGCGTCGCGCGATCGCGGTCGTCTGCGCCGTCCGCCACGCCACGACGGCGACCAGGCCGAGCGTGAACACGGCCACGGTCCTCCCGGCCACGGGCAGCGTCAGGGCGAGGCCGGCGGCGGCGCCGACGAAGAGCGCCAAGCCGAGGCCGAGCGCCGTGACGATCCCGAACGTCGTCGGGCGGAGGTTCATGCCGATCCGGACGAGCGATTTCCCGGCGCCGTGATCTTCGACGAGCGCGCGCACGTCGAGCCACGCCCAGCGCCCGACGAACACGCTGATGTCGCGATCGTCGGACCAGCCTTCGTCGACTTCAATCGCGCGGACGGCGCGCGACGCCCTGAACCAGTCGGTGAGCTGGCCGAGCACGCGATCGGCGGACGTCCACGTCTCGCTCCAGAACCGGTCTTCCGCGACGCTGCCCGAAATGAGCAGCAGCGCGCGCCACGCCTCGGAGAGCGACGGCCT
>JACPZV010000051.1 GCA_016195295.1 Acidobacteriota bacterium | reverse complement strand
GCGTCATCAGCGGCAGCCGCCGCCAGGGCTTCATCCCGAGCGCGATTCGATCGGTGTCGCTGGGCCTTCTCTCGATGCCGCCGCTGTTGACGTCGCTCTTCCTCGTGTTTCTCGCCGCGCGTACCGGCTGGCTGCCGATCGGCGGAATGCGGTCGGCGCACGTGCCGCCCGGCGGCGCCCTGTTCGATCTGATTCGCCATCTCATCGTGCCCGCGGCGGCGATCGGGTTGCCGCTTGCGGCCATGCTCGAGCGCGTGCAGGCGCAAGCGATGCGTGAAGTCGTCGATCAGCCGTTCGTGATGGCGACGCTGGCGCGCGGCGTCCCGCGGTCACGTGTCGTGTGGCGCGACGCGCTGAAGGCGGCGCTGCGTCCGGTCGCCGCCGTCTACGGGTTGATCGTCGGCACGCTGCTCAGCGGATCGTTCGCCGTCGAATTCATCACCGCCTGGCCCGGCCTCGGCAATTTGATGCTCGGCGCGCTCCGCTCGCGCGACGTCTACCTCGTGGCCGGGTGCGCCGGCGCGGGCGCGATGTTGCTCGCCTTTGGGACGCTTGTCTCCGATCTCGCGCTCGCACTCGTCGACCCGCGGGGGAGAGCATGAACGGGCCGCGCGACAGTTCACGCGGGCCGCGCTACAGCCGTGTTGGCGGCGCGCTCGTGGCGATCGCGCTGGCGGCCGCGGCGGCGGCGCCCGCGCTCGCGCCCCACGCCGTCGACGATCAGTACCGCGGACTGCTCAACGCGCCGCCCACGACGCCGCACCTGCAAGACGCGGAGGGCGCCTGGCATGCGCCGTTCATCTATCGCTGGCGCCTCGTCAATCAACTCGAACAGCGGTACGACGCGGATCGGTCGGCGCGCGTTCCGCTCACGTGGTTCTCGGGCGGCCACCTCGTCTCGAGCGAGGACGACCGCGCGCCGCTCCTGCTGCTCGGCGCCGACAGCTACGGCCGCGACGTCTTCAGTCGCCTGCTGTTTGGCGCGCGGATTTCGTTGAGCCTCGCGGCCGCCGCCGCGCTCGGCGCCATGCTCCTCGGCACGGCGATCGGCGGCGTCGCCGGCTACGCGGGCGGCGCCATAGACGACTTGATGATGCGCGCGACGGATTTCGTGATGGTGCTGCCGGCGACGTACGTCGCGCTCGCGCTTCGGGCCGTCCTGCCCCCCGTGCTCGCGCCGGCCGTCGTGTTCTTCCTCCTCGCTGGAATCTTCGCCATCGTCGGCGCCCCGTTCATCGCGCGCGGCGTGCGCGCCATCGTGCGTACCGAGCGCGCGCTGGACTACGCGGCGGCCGCGCAAGCCCTCGGCGCGAGCGATGCACGGCTGCTGACGAGACATCTCCTGCCCGCGGCCCGCGGGTTCATCGCCGTCGAGATGACGCTGCTCGTTCCCGCGTTCATCGTGGCCGAGGCGACCTTGTCGTACGTGGGACTGGGGTTTCCCGAGCCCGTGGCGAGCTGGGGCACGATGCTGCACGACGCGTCGAATATCCGCTTCGCGGACTTTCCGTGGCTGCTGAGCCCGGCCGCCGCGATGTTTTTGATCGTGCTCGGCCTCAACCTCGCGCTCGAGGGCCGCAGGAGTGGACTAGAATCGTTGAGATGAACCTCGCCGGCGTCTTCGCGCCGATTCCGACGCCGTTCGACGAACAGGACCGCGTCGATACCACGCGACTGCGCGCGGCGCTCGCACGGTGGGTGACGCGGCCGCTCAGCGGCTTCATCGTGCTCGGGTCCAACGGGGAAGCCGTCCTGATGGACGACTTCGAATCCGATCGCGTGATCGTGGCCGCGCGCGAGGCCGTGCCTTCCAATCGCGGGTTCATCGTCGGGACCGGCCGCGAGTCGACGCAGGCCGCCGTTCGCGCGGCCAAGCGCGCGGCCGAGCACGGCGCCGATGCGGTGCTCGTGCGCACGCCAAGCTTTTTCAAGACACAAATGACCCACGATGCGTTCGTCCGCCATTACACGGCGGTCGCCGACGCGTCGCCGGTGCCGATCCTTCTCTATAACTTCACGGCGCTGACTGGCGTGAATCTCTTGCCGGCCGCCGTGACGCGGCTCGCGGCGCACCCGAACATCATCGGCATGAAGGAATCGGGGGGCGACGCCGCGAGGATTGCCGATCTCGTGTCGGGCACGCCAGACGACTTCAGCGTGCTCGCCGGCACCGCCGGCACCTTTTACTCGGCGCTTTGTGTCGGTGCCGTCGGCGGCATTTTGGCGCTGGCGTGCGTCGTGCCCGAAGCCTGCGTGCGATTGTTCGAGCTCACGCGCGCGGGCCGTCATCAGGAAGCGCTCGCGCTGCAACGCCAGCTGGTGCCGCTGGCGCGGCTCCTTGGTCAGGAGTACGGAGTGCCGGGACTCAAAGCCGCGCTTCATCTCGTCGGGTACGACGTCGGCGTCCCGCGTGCGCCGCTCGCGCCTCTCCCGGAATCGGCGGCGTCGGCGTTGCGCGATGCGCTTGCCCAGCTCGAGGAAATTCCCGCATGAGCCTCATTCCAGAAACCGATCGGATTCTGCTCGGCCCCGGCCCCAGTCTCACCGCGCCGCGCGTGATGCGCGCGATGGCCGCGCCAACCGTCAGCCATCTCGATCCGCTCATGATTCGCCTGCTCGACGATGTCCGCGCGCGGCTGCTGCGGGTGTTCCGCGCGCCGGAAGGCTCGTTCGCGCTGGCGGTTTCCGGCACCGGCACGTCGGGCATGGAGACGACGGTCGCCAACCTGGTGCAGGACGGCACGCGCGCGCTCGTCGTCGTGTCGGGGTACTTCGGCGATCGCCTCGCGCAGATGTGCGAGCGGTACGGCGCGACCGTGCGCCGGCTCGACGTCGAGTGGGGAAACGCGTGCGATCCGGACGCGCTGCGCCGGACGCTGAAGGCGGCGCCCGAGGACGTGGTCGCGATGGTGCACGGCGAAACGTCGACCGGCGTCGTGAATCCGGTGCGCGAGCTGGCGGCGATCGCCCGCGAGCACGGTGCGCTGACACTCGTCGACGCCGTGACGTCGTTCGGCGGCGTGCCGCTCGACGTCGGCGCGTGGGGGATCGATGCGTGCTACAGCTGCACGCAGAAGTGCCTCGGCGGGCCGTCGGGGCTCGCACCGGTCGTGTTTGGCCCGGGCGCGCTCGCGAAGCGCGTGAGGTGCCGCAGCTTCTACTTCGACCTCGCGCTCCTCGAGGACTACTGGCTGCGCCGCAAGTATCACCACACGATGTCGTCGACGCTGGTGTACGCGCTGGACGAAGCGCTCGCGATCGTTGAGGAGGAAGGTCTCGACGCGCGGTGGGCGCGGCACGAGCGAAATCACCGCGCGCTGGTCGCATCGCTCGCGGAGCTGGGCCTCTCGCTGCTGCCGGCGGAAGCCGATCGACTGTGGACGCTCAACACGGTGCGGGTCCCGGGCGGCGTGGACGAGTCCGCCGTGCGCGCGCAGCTGCTCGAGGAGTTCAACATCGAGATCGGCGCCGGCCTCGGTCCGCTGGCCGGCAAGATCTGGCGCGTCGGGTTGATGGGCGCCAGCTCGTCGCCGCGGCTCGTCGTCTTACTGCGTGGAGCGCTCGAGCACGCGCTCGCCAAACACGGGCACCGCGTGCCGGCCTGATCATGCAGCATCGAGTTCTTCCCGTCCTTGTCTTCATCGTGACGGCCGTCGCGTGCGCGACCAACCCCGTCACCGGCAAACGCGAGCTCTCGCTGATGAGCGAAGAGCAGGAGATTCAGATCGGCCGCGAGCAGGATGCCCAGGTCCGCAAGGAAATGGGCGTCTACAGCGACGAGGAGCTTCAGCGTTATCTCAGCGACATCGGCGTGCGTCTCTCCCGCGTGTCGGAGCGGCCCGAGCTGCCCTGGCACTACACCGTGGTCGATTCGCCCGCCATCAACGCGTTCGCGCTGCCGGGCGGCTACATCTACATCACACGCGGCATCATGCCGTTTCTGGACAACGAGGCAGAGCTGGCCGGCGTGCTCGGCCACGAGACGGGTCATGTGACGGCCCGTCACGCATCGCAACAGTACTCGCGATCGACGAGCGCCGGGCTTGGCCTGCTGCTCGGCAGCATCTTCGTTCCGCAGGCGCGGCCGTTTGCCTCGCTCGGCGAAAGCGGTCTCGGCGTGCTGATGCTGAAGTACGGCCGGGATGATGAAGCGCAGGCCGACGCGCTCGGCGTGAAGTACGCCTCGATCGCCGGATGGGATCCCGCCGGCGTGCCCGCGATGCTGATGACGCTGGGGCGCATCGAGGAGGCGAGCGACAACAAAGGGGTGCCGAACTGGCTGCAGACGCACCCGGCGGCGGAGGATCGCGTGCAGCGCGTGCAAGCCGCCGTGCGCGACGCGGAGAAAGGCGCCGATCGGTTCATCACGGATCGCGACGGCTATCTCAAGCGCATCACCGGCCTGGTCTACGGCGACAATCCGGATCAGGGCGTCGTGCGCAACGGAAGCTTTCTGCACGCCGGTCTGCGATTCGCGATCAAGTTCCCGATCGGCTGGGACGTCAACAACGGGCAGACGCAAGTCGTGGCGAAGCAGGCCGGCGAGAACGCGCTGATTCTGCTGCAGGAAGTTCAGCGGCCCGTGGGGCGGACGATTCAGGACATCGCGCTGCGATCGATGGAAGGCGCGGGCTTCCGCGCGCTCGACGGCGGCCGCACCACGATCAACGGACTCGATGCGTTTATCGGCACGTATCAAGGATCGGTGCAAGACTTCGGGCGCGTCACCGTACGCGCCGCCCACATCGTGCACGACCGCGCGATTTTTCTGCTGGCGGGCATCGCCTCGCAGCCGATCTACGAGCGCGTCGAGCCGGCATTCACCAAGAGCCTCAATTCGTTCCGCCCGCTGACGCGCGGCGAAGCGGAGAGCATCCATCCCAATCGCATCGATCTCTATACGGCGCGCGAAGGCGACACCTGGCAGGCCATCGCCGAGCATCAGGGCAAAGGCGTCGTGAAGGCGTCGACGCTGGCGATCATGAACGGGCATCCGGTCAACGAACAGCCGCGAGTGGGCGAGCGACTGAAGATCGTGGTGGCGGGATGAACGGTGCCGCCTCCGTGCTTCGCGCTACGGCGAGCCACGCCGAAGCGAAGCGCAGGCGGGATGCCGGACACGACTGGCGGTACGGGCTGGGCCGAACGCTCGCCGGCGGCGCGACCGCCGGCTTCGCGTTTCTCGGCTACTACGATCACATCTCGCCGGATCTTCGGCGCGCCGTCCTCATCGCGGAAGATGATGCCTTCTGGCGACATGAGGTCGTGGATCTCGATCAGCTCCAGCAGTCCCTCGAGCTCGACTGGGCGCGCGGCCGGCTGGTGCGCGGCGGGAGCACGATCACGCAGCAGCTCGCGAAGAACCTCTATCTCTCGCCGTCGAAGAATCCGCTGCGGAAGCTGCGCGAGCTGATCATCGCGCGCCGGCTCGAAGCCGAACTGACGAAGACGCGCATCCTCGAGCTGTACTTGAACGTGATCGAGTGGGGCGACGGGATCTACGGGGCGGAGGCGGCGGCGCGCGCCTATTTCGGGAAACCCGCAAGCGACTTGGACCCGGGCGACGCGGCACTGCTCGCGGGGGCGATCGCCAATCCTCGGCTGCTCAACCCCGCCAAGCCCACGTCCCGCCTGCGTCGGCGCCAGCAGTTGATTCTCAAGCGGATGCTCAGTTCAGGCGCCGGGCGCCGAGAAAGCGCTGCGACCAGTAGCTGGCGCTGAGATGTTCGACGCGCACGACGCCCGACGTGCTGGGCGCGTGGACGAACTGATCCCCGCCAATGGCCATGCCGACGTGCGACGCGCCAGGCTCGGTCGTCGAGAAGAACACGAGATCGGAAGCCCTTCGGATCGCTCCCTCCGTTGCGGTACGGCATGCCCCTCAGCGACAGCGCGGTGCCCGCCAGCGCGTAGCCGTCAATTGTGGGACGACCGGTGGACGGGTGTGCCGCCGGGGCCGGCTCCGGCTCGTTCGGGGACGCGGTCGGCGCTCCGCCGGGCATTGGGAACGGTTTGGGTACCGCTCCCGAGGACGCGCACGCGGCGGATAATGCCGCGAAGGCGAGCACCGCCACAGCCAGCACAGGCCGCGGGTTCGCAGGTCGTCTCATTCCGTGACTCGTATCGGTTGAAGCGGCGCGGTACGACAGAGGGCTCTAACCGCTGGTGTTAACAGGCGTTTACGGTGCCATTGGCTTGACACCCCGGCAACCCTCGGGCAGAATTCATTCACGTTGGCGGGGGACGCCCCGGATCAGGATGGAACAGACGCTTCTTCTCAACGCGTCGTACGAGCCTCTCAAGATCGTCCACTGGCAGAAGGCGGTCACGCTCTGGTGCCAGGGGAAGGTCGAAGTGATCTCTGTGTACGACAGAGAGATTCGCGCCGTTTCGTTCAGCTTCAAACTGCCGTCGGTCATCCGCCTGCTGCGCTACATCAAGATCAAGCGCCGGTTCGACTACGTGCCGTTTTCGCGCGCGAACATCTACGCGCGCGACGATCATCGCTGTCAGTACTGCGGCGACGCGTTTCCGACCTGCGATCTCACCTTCGATCATGTGATGCCGGTCGCCCAGGGCGGCCGGAAGGACTGGGAGAACATCGTCACGTGCTGCGTGACGTGCAATCGGCGGAAGGGTGGACGGACGCCGGCCGAGGCCGGCATGCGTCTGCGACGGCCGCCCAAGCGCCCTGAGTCCGCTCCGGCCGTTCGCATTACCGTTGGCCTCCGAAACGCGCCCGAGAGCTGGCGTGATTACCTCTACTGGAACGTCGAGCTCGACGACACGTAATGGCCGCGCGCGTTGCCGCCATTCACCCGCGCTGCGCGATTGAAGGCGGACGCATCACGATCGACGGCGCAGACTTCCCGATTGACGAACCCACGCTGCCGGAGGTGCGCATTGGCGACGTGCGCGCGCGCGTCGTGTTTGCGTCGCCGAGCCGGCTATGCGTGATCGTGCCGGCGGGCCTCGAATCGGGGCGCGCCGCGATCCGAATCGCCGGCGTCTCCGGAGCCACGCCGCTCGTCGACATTGCCGTGCCCTTCGCGACCGGTCTCCATCAGGTCGACAATCCCGTGTTCGATCGCGACGGCGATCTGTACGTGACCTACAGCGGATCGCGCGGTCAGCAGGTGCCCGTTTCGATTTTCCGCGTGCGCCCCAACGGCACGCGCGAGTCGTTCTCGTCGGGCATCGTGAATCCCACGTCGATGGCGATTGGTCCTGACGACCGGTTGTACGTGTCGAGCCGATTCGAGGGCACCGTGTACCGCGTCGCGCCGAACGGATCGGTCGAGTCGTTCGCGACCGATTTGGGCGTCGCGTGCGGGTTGGCGTTCACGCCGGACGGCGCGCTGCTCGTGGGCGATCGGTCGGGCACCATCTTCCGCGTCGATCGCGACGGCAAGACGACGACGGTCGCGACGCTGCCGGCGAGCGTCGCGGCGTTCCATCTCGCGGTGGGCCCGGATCGCGCGTTGTACGTCACGGGGCCGACGCTCTCCTCGTACGACGCGCTGTACCGGATCGATTCCGGCGGGACCGTCACGACTCGCCATACCGGCTTCGGACGGCCCCAAGGGCTCGCGTTCGACGCGCGCGGCACGTTATTCGTCGTGGAAGCGCTCGCGGGAGCCAGCGGCCTGTATCGCATCCCATCGCAGGGCGATCCCGAAATGGTGCTCGCCGGTCCCGGACTCGTCGGTGTGGCGTTCGACACACTCGGCACGCTGGTCGTGTCTTCGAACGACACGGCCTACCGTCTGACCGGCGGAGTCGCGGCCGCGTGAGCGATCGTCGAGATCGTGAATCCTTGACGGGGTACAAATCGCGCCCCATGTCGCAACTCCTTCAGCGCAAACCGATCGCCGAACTCATCGGGGAGACCGGGGGCGCGCAGGGCCTGAAGCGATCGCTTGGCGCGGGCGATTTGATTATGCTGGCGATCGGCGCCGTGATCGGCGCGGGTATCTTCGGCGCGATCGGCACGGCGGCGGCCGGCCAGCTTGGGCCGAACGGCGAGGCGATCCGCCAGGGCGCGGGACCTGCGCTCGTGTTTTCCTTTCTCCTGCTCGGCGCCGCGTGCGCGCTCGCCGGGCTGTGCTACGCGGAACTCGCCGCGATGATCCCGCAGGCCGGCAGCGCGTACGCCTATTCGTACGCGACGCTCGGCGAGCTGGTCGCCTGGATCATCGGCTGGGATTTGATTCTCGAGTACGCCGTGGGCAACGTTGCGGTGGCGATTTCGTGGGGCGACTACTTCAACACGCTCCTGCGAGGCTTCGGCGTCTCGGTGCCGGAGTGGCTCACCACCGGTTATCGCACGGCCCTGCTGAGCGCCGATCCCAAGATTCACGGGTTGATCGCGTCGGCGCCGCACGTCGCGGGCCTCCCCCTCCTGATTCACGTGCCGGCGTTTTCGATCGTGATGCTGATCACGTGGCTGCTGCTGCGCGGCGCGCGTGAAAGCGCGACCGCCAACAACATCATGGTGATCATCAAGCTGATCGCCCTCTCGATCTTCGTTGCCGTCGGCGCCACGCACCTTCATCCCGAGAATTTCCGCCCGTTCGCGCCGAAAGGCTTCACGGGGATTCATCAAGGCGCCGCGATTGTGTTCTTCGCCTACATCGGGTTCGACGCGATCTCGACGGCCGCCGAAGAGACGAAAAACCCGCAGCGCGATCTTCCGATCGGCATTCTCGGCGGGCTCGCCATCTGCACCGTGATCTACATCATCGTCGGCGCCGTGCTGACGGGGATGGTGCCGTACAAAGAACTGGCTGTGGCCGATCCGCTGGCGCGCGCGCTCGAGCTCGCCGGTTTCCAGGCGGTCGGCTGGGTCGTCGCGCTCGGCGCGGCGGTGTCGATGTCGGCGGTGTTGCTGGTATTTCAGTACGGGCAGCCGCGCATTTTCTTCGCGATGGCGCGCGACGGCCTGCTCCCGAAGTGGGCCGCGAAGATTCATCCGCGGACCAGAATCCCGTCGACGACGACGCTCTTGACCGGTGTGTTCGTGGCGTTGTGGGCGCTGATCGGCGACGCCGCGGAGACCTACGACCTCACGAACATCGGCACGCTCTTCGCGTTCATGCTGGTCAGCGTCGGCGTCCTCGTGCTGCGGTACAAAGAGCCGGACCGACCGCGGCCGTTCAAGGTGCCGTTCGTCTGGCCGGTCTGCGGGCTGTCGGCCGCCGGGTGTCTCTTCATCATGTACGGCCTGCCGGGGACCGCGTGGGAGCGGTTCGGCGTCTGGCTCGTGATCGGCCTCGTGCTGTACTTCACCTACGGGTTCACTCACAGCAAGCTGCGGGCTGGTGTCCAGCGCGCGCATACGTAGGGCGGGTCCTTTCGGACCCGCCTGATCTTGCCGGGTCCAGAAGGACCCGGCCTACATGCCCTCGATGTCCAAGCCTCTTGACGGCGTTCGGGTGCTGGATCTCACGCGTCTGCTGCCGGGCGCGTACGCGACGCTGCTTCTCGCCGACCTCGGCGCCGAGGTGATCAAGATCGAGGATCCGCGCGGCGGCGACGGCCTGCGTCATCTGCCGCCGCTTGCCGACGGCGTGAACGTCTACTTCGATCGCCTCAACCGCAACAAACGCAGCGTCACGCTGGACCTCAGGTCGCCCGAGGCGACGACCGTCCTTGATGCGCTCGCCGCGCGGAGCGACGTCATCGTTGACAGCTTTCGTCCCTCGACCGCGCGCCGGCTGCGAGTGGACGCGGCGTCGGTGCGCGCGCGGCATCCGCACCTGGTGTGCGCGTCGATCGTGGGTTTCGGTCGGAGCGGTCCGTACGTCGATCGCGCGGCGCACGACATCAACTACCAGGCACTGGCCGGATTATTGGAGGCAGGGCGGCCCTCACTTCCGCAACTGCTGGTGGCCGATGTCAGTTCGGCGATGCAGGCGGCGATTGGCATTCTGGCCGCGCTGGTACTCCGCGGCCGCACCGGCGTCGGCGGCGTCGTCGACGTGTCGATTCACGAGGCGGCGCTGGCCTGGTCGATGTTCCCCTCAACCAACGATCTCTCGAGCGCGTGCTATGCGCTGTACGAAACCGCCGACGGTCAGTGGCTGGCGCTTGGCGCGCTCGAGCGAAAGTTCTGGGCGGGATTCTGCGAGCGCATCGGCCGCGAGGACTTGATCCCCTTTCAGCGCGCGGAAGGTGACGAGCGCGCGCGTGTGCGGCGCGAGGTGAGCGCGATCATGCGGACGCGCACGCGCGACGAGTGGCTCGCGACCTTTGCCGACGCGGACGTCTGCCTCACGCCGGTCCACTCGCCTCAGGACGTCGTCGTCGATCCGCACGTGGTGGCGCGCGCGCTCACGACGCCGAGGGGCGCGCCGGCGCCGGCGCTCGGCGCGGACACGGACGCGGTGCTGGAAGCGGCGGGCATCAATCTCGCTGAGCGTGCGCGACTACGCACGGCCGGTGTGATCTGATCTGTCGCTCGCCTGAAAGGCTTGCGCTACGTCCGCGTGGCTGACGCCATCACGGCCGGCATCGGGACGAGGAACAGCCCGTCGTGCGCGTAGGCCTCCACACCGCGCCGCACCGCCGCACGAATCGCCGAGATCGCGTCGGGCGTCTGCGCGCGCAGCAGCGCGGCCATCCGCACGCCGCCGCGCGACACGGCTTCGAATACCGCGTCGGACGACGTCAAGCGCCACACCAGCGGCAGCGTGCGGACGTCGATGTTCGTGAAACCTTCCTGGCTCAGTGCCGTCCGGCCCTCGTCTTCGGCGCTGAAGCGGAAAAACGGAGGGCCTTCGGGGAGTGGAACGTCGATGCTGCCGAGTTCCTGAATCGCACGCAGCGTGAGGCCGAAGCCGACGGCGAGAGTGGGGTCGGCCCACACCGTGAATGCGTAGCGCCCGCCCGGACGCAGCACGCGATGCGCTTCGCTCATCGCGCGATCCGGCCGTGCCAGATGCAGCATCCCGAAGTTCATGACGATTGCGTCGAAGGATGCGGCCTGGAACGGCAGCGCCTGAGCATCGCCTTCCCGAAACGTGATCGCGGGATGCCGACGCTGCGCGTCGACGATCATCGCGGCCGAGAAATCCAGTCCGACGACGGACGCACGGCGCCGCGCGGCGGTGCCGGCGACGAAACCCGGCCCGCACGCGACGTCGAGCAGCCTCGTGCCCGCGCCCGCCCCGACGGCGTCGAGCAGCGCGCCGGCGGCCTGCGCCGTCAATCCGCCGAACGCATCGGCGTAATGCTCGGCCGCGCGTTCCCAGCCCGCGTGCTCGAAATCATGAAACGTTGCTGAATCGACCGCCATGTATGCCGATCGATTATAGGCGTGCTACGATCATCGTTTGGCGAGGTCGTGAATCCTCGTCCCTAGACCCCAGCCCCCGGTTCTTATGTCCCACGACTGGATTGCGGTCCGCGGCGCGCGCGTCCACAACCTCAAGAACATCGACGTCGACATCCCGCGCCACAAGCTGGTGGTCATCACCGGCTTGTCGGGTTCGGGTAAGTCGTCATTGGCCTTCGACACGATCTACGCCGAAGGGCAGCGGCGCTACGTCGAGTCGCTCTCCGCCTACGCGCGACAGTTCCTCGAGCAGATGGAGAAGCCCGACGTCGACCTGATCGACGGTCTGTCGCCCGCCATCTCCATCGAACAGAAGACGACCGGATCGAATCCACGGTCGACGGTCGGCACCGTGACCGAGATCTACGACTACCTCCGGCTCCTGTTCGCCAACATCGGCGTCCCGCATTGCTCGAACTGCGGCAAGGAAATCTCCAGCCAGTCGCTCGAGCGCATCATCGACATGGTGATGCTGTATCCACAGGACGAGCGCATCAACGTCCTCGCCCCCATCGTGCGCGGGCGGAAGGGCGAGTTCAAGAAGGAGCTCGCCGGATTGCGCGGGCGCGGCTACACGAAGGCGCGCATCGACGGCCAGTTCCGGTCGCTCGAGGAGGACATCACGTTGGATCGCCGCCGCAATCACACGATCGAGGTCGTCGTCGATCGCGTGATTATTCGCGGCGGCGTCGAGCGCCGGCTGCTCGAGTCGGTTGACACCGCGCTCGCGCTCGCCGACGACATCGTCGTCATCAATTCGTACGAGGGCGGCGACCGGCTGTTTTCGCGGCGGCTGGCGTGCGTCGACTGCGGCCTGAGCATGCCCGAGATGACGCCGCGCGCGTTCTCGTTCAACTCCCCGCACGGCGCGTGTCCGGCATGCCAGGGCCTGGGCGCGACGGTGGATTTCGATCCGCAGCGCATCGTGCCGAACGACGCGAAATCGCTGGCCGACGGGGCCATCGCGCCCTGGGCGCGCGGCGACCGCAAGCTCGTGCGCGACGCGCTGCAGGCGCTCTCGCGCGACTTCGGCATCGACCTCGACGTGCCGTTCGCGCGGCTGCCCCGGAAGTCCCGCGAGGTGCTGCTGTTCGGCGCCGGGAAGAGTTTCGAAGGGCTGATCCCGAATCTGCGTCGACGGTACGACGAGGGAAGTTGGGCGGAGCAGGAGGAGCTCGAACCGTATCGGTCGCTCCGGCCGTGCCCAACCTGTCGCGGGCAGCGGCTGAAACCGCAGAGCCTTTCGGTGAAGGTCAAGACCCGCACGATTTCGGACTACGTGAACCTGGCGATCTCCGAGGCCGTGGGCGTGTTCGAAGGCCTGGAGCTCACCGATCGCGAGGCGATCATCGCCGAGCGCATTCTGAAAGAGATTCAGGAGCGGCTGCGCTTTCTCAACGACGTCGGCGTCGGCTATCTCACGCTGGGCCGGAGCGCGGCGACGCTGTCGGGCGGCGAAGGGCAGCGCATCCGTCTCGCCACGCAGATTGGCGCGAACCTCACGGGCGTCCTCTACGTGCTGGACGAACCGTCGATTGGGCTGCACCAGCGCGACAACCGCAAGCTGCTCACGACGCTTTCACGGCTTCGCGATCTCGGCAACACCGTCATCGTCGTCGAACACGACGAAGAGACCATTCGCGTGGCCGACTACGTCATCGATCTGGGACCCGGCGCCGGCGATCTCGGCGGCCACGTCATCTTCCAAGGCACGCCGAAGGCACTACTGGAAAAGATCCCCGTCCCATTTTCCCTGACGGGCGCCTACCTGACCGGAGCGCGATCAATCCCGACGCCGACCGCGCGGCGTCCCGTGCTCAAAGGCGAGCTGGTGATTCGTGGCGCGCGCGCAAACAATTTGAAGAACATCGACGTGAGGATCCCGCTCGGCTTGTTCACCGCCGTCACCGGCGTCAGCGGATCCGGGAAGTCGACGCTCGTCAACGACATCCTGTACCGGTCGCTGGCGCGCACGCTCTACAACGCCGGAGACGATCCCGGCGCGCACGATCGCGTCGAAGGCATCGAGCTCATCGACAAGGTGATCGAGATCGATCAATCACCCATCGGGCGCACGCCGCGCTCGAATCCCGCGACGTACACGGGCCTGTTCACGTTCATCCGGGATTTGTTCGCGATGATGCCCGACGCGAAGGCCCGCGGTTTCAAGCCTGGGCGCTTCTCGTTCAACGTCAAGGGCGGCCGCTGCGAAGCGTGCCAGGGCGACGGCGTGATCGCGATCGAGATGCACTTCCTGCCCGATGTCTACGTCACGTGCGAGCAGTGCAAAGGCCGCCGCTACAACCGCGAGACGCTCGAGATCAAGTACCGCGGCAAGTCGATCGCCGACGCGCTCGAGCTGACGGTCGACCAGGCCGTGCCGCTCCTCGAAAATTTCCCCGCGATCGCCAACAAACTGCGCACGCTTCAGGACGTCGGGCTCGGCTACATCGCGCTCGGCCAGTCGGCGACGACGCTTTCCGGCGGCGAGGCGCAGCGCGTGAAGCTGGCGAAGGAGCTTTCGAAACGCGGCACGGGACGAACGCTGTACATCCTCGATGAGCCGACGACGGGTCTCCATTTCGAGGACACGCGCAAACTGCTCGATGTCCTGACCAAGCTCGTCGACCAGGGCAACACGGTCGTGGTCATCGAGCACAATCTCGACGTGATCAAGTCGGCCGATTACGTGATCGACCTTGGCCCCGAGGGCGGAGCCGGAGGCGGGCGGATCATCGCGGTGGGCACGCCCGAGGAGGTCGCGCGTCACAGCCAGTCGGCGACGGGACGGTTCCTCTCGAATGTGCTCCACTCGCGCAGCGAGGGGCCAACACGCTCGCTAGCGGGTTAAATCGATTGTGGTAGTATCGCCACAACTCCGGGGATCGCGGCTGTGGTGCAGGTAACACAAAACGGTAGCTCATGGGCCAAATCCCAACCGAAGTCTTCACGGCAAGCAGTTGTTCGATTGGCGGTTAGAGTGACAGACATCGGCGCGGACGTCCGGGCACTGTCCTTGCTGGGCTCGACTATGCTCAGCCCCCGTCGCCCAAGAGGCTAATGGACGCACAGCGCTCGCTTCGTCGCCAGATTTCCTGCATTGGAATCGGCCTCCACTCAGGCAACAAGGTCAATCTCACCCTCAAACCCGCACCGGCTGATTTCGGGATTCGGTTCCGTCGCAGCGATCTGGGCCACCACGAAGTGCCGGCGACGGTCGACAACCTGGGGGGCATTCAGCTCGCGACCGGGCTGGCGAGGAACGAGGTCTCAGTCGAGACGGTCGAGCATCTGCTGGCGGCGCTCGTCAGCACGGGCGTCGACAACGTCCTCATCGAACTGAACTCGCCTGAAGTGCCCATCATGGACGGGAGCGCCGCGCCGTTCGTGTATCTGATTCACGAAGCCGGCGTGAAGCGACTCGCGGCGCCGCGGAAGTATCTGAAAATCGTCCGGCCCATCGCGCTCTCGCGCGGCGACAAGCGGATCGCCCCCTACCCGTCGGATCATTTCAAGGTCACCTACAGCATCAGCTACGACCATCCGCTGCTGCGTCATCAGTCGCGCACGCTGCGCATCACGGAAGAATCCTTCGTCGAGGAAATCGCGCCGGCGCGCACGTTCACGTTCCTGAAGGACGTCGAAATGCTGCGTCAGAACGGCCTCGCCCTCGGCGGCTCGCTCGAGAACGCGATCGTGCTCGGCGAGACCGGCGTGCTGAACAACGCGCTGCGATTCGAAGACGAGTTCGTCCGCCACAAGATCCTCGACGCGGTCGGCGATCTCGCCCTGGTCGGGTATCCGGTCGTGGGCCACCTCGTGGCGCACCGGGCCGGTCACGCACTCCACACGGCGTTTGCGGCGAAGGTGCTCGAAGAAACTCACGCCTGGCGCCTGGTGCAGGCGCCGACGGACCCCGCCGCGCTGCCCCTGTCGACGCGGGTCAAGCGCGCCGCTCCTCGACTCGCCGACTAGAAGGCATCACTTCTTCGTCAGCCGCTTCATGTAGGCCTCGAGCTTGTCGTTCTCGTACTTCACGGTATTCAGAAACAGACTCTCGGCCAGATACGTCCGCCGCTCGTGCTCGTTCATTTGCTCGATGAGATGGTGAATTTCCTTCACCATGTCCTCGAACGACCGCTCGAGCTCGTGCTTCGCGGTGACTTCGTGATAGAGCGCTTCCATGACGGCGAGCAGATCGCCGTCGAGGGTGATGGAGGCGCCGGTGCTCGTCTTGATGGTGCGCATCGTTAAGCCCCAAAGCTCTTGACGGCGCTCGGCTCATCCGCGTGGATCTCGATGAAGTTCTGCGCGCCGGTCATGGTCAACATGGTCTCGACGCGCTTCTGCACACCGGAAAGCTTCAAGTGCCCGCCGGCGCTGGTGACCTGGCGATAGAGATCCATCAGGCAGCCGATGGTCGCGCTGTCGACGTAGGTGACCGGCGCCAAATCGATCAAGATCTGGCGTTTTCCCGCGGCGAGGAGGCCCGTCACAGCCGAGGAGAAGTCGCCCAGGATCGGGTACATCAGCCGCGTCTCGCCGACGCGGACGATCGAGATTCCGCCGGCCTGGTCAGTTTTCACATTCATCAGTAGGCTCCCGTTCGTGAGCGATCGGCGTCGGCGGGTTTCGATCCGGTCGGACTGAAGTCGTCGCCGCGCAGTTTGCGGATTTGCCGCGCGAGCTCGGTTCGGCCGCGATTGATGCGCGACTTGACCGTGCCTTCCGGCAGGTGCAGCGCGTCGGCGATTTCCTGGTACGACAGCTCCTGAATGTCGCGCATGAGCACGGCCGTCCGCAGCGTGTCCGGCAGCGCCGCCATCGCCTGGCGCAGGAGCGCGACGCGGTCGCGCTGTTCGAGCGCCGCCACCGGCCCGGGCTCGCGCGACATCGGCGACAGCTGGTTGGCGTCCACGTCGCGGTCGATCGTCTCGCGTTCCTTGCGCACGCTCCGGTAGTGGTCGATGCACAGGTTGCGGCTGATGCTGATCAACCACGTCTGAAAGTTCGCGCGCCGATCGAACGTGTCGAGCGATTTGAAGATCTTCAGGAAAATATCCTGCGCCAGATCCTCGGCCTCGTCGTGTTTGCCGACGAACTTGTACGCGACGTTGAACACTTTCCGCCAGTACGTGCGGACGATCTGATCCCAGGCGGCTTGATCCCCGGTCAGGCACCGGCGGATCAACGCCTCGACAGCGTCGGTGGGTGACGATGACGCGGCGGATGAATCCGGGGCCATGAAGGATTGAGTAGAATAACGTACCACGTTGGCACAATCGACCGGGTTCTCCAGACCTTCCCGCGACCTCCTCTGTGACGGCGTGCCGCTGGCGACAATCGCCGCGGCCGAGGGCACGCCCGTCTATGTGTATAGCGCCGCCGTGTTGCGCGACCGTTACCGCGCGATCGATGAGGCGTTCGGCGCGTACCCTCACGCGCTCCACTACGCGATGAAGGCCAACTCGACGCTGGCCGTCGTGAAACTCCTGCGCGAGATCGGCAGCGCCGCCGACGCGAATTCCATCTGGGAAATCGACGTGGCGCGGCGGGCGGGATTCGAACCGTCGCAGATCGTCTTCACGGGCGTCGGCAAGTCCCAGGCGGAGCTCGAGTGCGCCGTGAGCCTGGGCGTCAAAGCCATCAACGTCGAATCGGCCGGTGAGCTCGCCCGTGTGGAAGCCATCGCCGCGCGGCTCGGACGAACGACACGCGTGGCGATTCGCGTGAATCCCGACATCGACGCGAACAGCCATCCCCACATCTCGACCGGCTTGAAGATCAACAAGTTCGGCGTCCCACTAGACGAGGCGCGCGAACTCTTCGGCACCCTCGGATCGCGTCGCGCGCTGACCCTGGTCGCGGTCCATCTTCACGTCGGGTCGCAGATCACCACGGTCGCGCCGCTGCGGCGCGCAGCCGCGGTCGCGGCCGACCTCAGCCGTCATCTGATCCAACAAGGATTCCCGCTCGAATATGTCGACCTCGGCGGCGGACTGGGGATCTCCTACGACGGACGCGACGTGGTGTCGGTGAAGGAGTACGTCGACGCGCTCGTCAGCGAGGCGCGGCGCACGTCGCTGCCGATCGTTCTCGAGCCGGGCCGAGCCATCGCGGGACCGGCGGGCGCGCTGCTGGCGGCCGTGATCGACGTGAAACCGCGCACGGCCGACAGCGACTTCGCCGTGCTCGATGCCGGGATGACCGAGTTGCTGCGGCCGGCGCTCTACGGCGCGTTCCACGTCATCGAGCCCCTATCCCTGCGGGCGTCCGCCGCGCCCGAGCGGCAGTACGAGTTGGTCGGCCCCGTCTGCGAGAGCAGCGATGTCGTGGGACGCAATCGGCGGCTGCCGCCGCTCGATGTCGGCGACCTCGTGGCGATTCGCGACGCCGGCGCCTACGGATCGGCGATGGCGTCGAACTACAATCGGCGTCCGCTGCCGCCGGAAGTGATGGTGGACGGCGGCGCATGGCGCGTGATTCGTCGGCGGCAAACCGTCGACGACATGCTGAACCTGGAAGAATGAACCACGCCTCGCAGAATATGCCGACTGGTTCCATCATCGCGTTCGAAGGGCTCGATCAAAGCGGGAAGCACACGCAGGCCGAGGGGCTGCGCGACCGGTTGAAGCAGGACGGCGGCAAGGCGCGACTCGTGTCATTCCCGGACTACGGCACGTCGATCGGCGAGGAAATCGCGCGCGCCCTGCAGGGCGAGCGTGAGTACGGTCCGGACGTGATGCAGCTGCTCTACATCGCCAACCGATACGAACGAAAACCGGATCTCGTGCGGTGGCTCGACGGCGGCCTCGTCCTCGTCTGCGATCGCTACGTGGCCTCGAGTGTGGCCTACGGGGAAGCGATGGGGCTCGATCCGGCGTGGCTGACCGAGATGCAGAAGTTCCTCCCGCCGGCGTCGCTGACGATCCTCCTCGACATCACGCCGGAGACGGCGGTGGGACGTAAATCGGTGGATCGCGATCGCTACGAACGCGATCTGGCCATGCAGGCCCGCGTCCGCGAGAGCTATCGCCGTCAGGCCGCCGCGCAGGACTGGGTGGTGCTCGACGGCGAGCGGTCGAGAGAGGCGATCGCCGCCGACGTGTTCAGCGCGGTGGCGTCACGACTCGCGCGGCCGTAAGCGCCCGCACTTCACTCACGCCGGCCCGTGTCAATGCGCGCGCGCAGGCCTCCAACGTCGCGCCAGTCGTACTGACATCGTCAACCAGCACGACGACCGCGCCGGTCAGGTGGCGCGCGGCGCGCGTCACCGCAAAGGCCTCGCGGACGTTGCCGTGCCGCCGAGCCGCCGGCAGGCCCGTCTGCGTGGGCGTCGCGCGGGTACGCCTCAGCGCGGCGACGACAGGGAGCGGCAGGTGCCGCGCGAGGTCGGCGGCCTGATTGAAGCCGCGGTGCCGGTGACGCGACGGATGGAGCGGCACCGGGACGGCGCACGCGGCGCCGCCGAGCAGATCGGCTCCACGCAGGGTCATCAGCCGAGCCAACGGCTTGGCGAGCGATCGGCGGCCGTCGTACTTCAGCGCGTGGATGATCGCGCGCAGGGCACCGTCGTAAGCGCCGATCGCCCGCGCGCGCGAGACGAGGCGCCGCCCGCGCCGGCATCGCGGACAGCGCGCGAGGGGTAGGCTGAGGGATCGCCACGTCGGCAGGGGGTCGCCACAGCGATCGCAGAGCGGCGGCGTGAGCGGCAGGATCGCGTGCCAGCACCGCGCGCAGACCGGGCCCTGCGTCGGATAATCGAGCGACTCGCCGCACGCGGCGCACGACGGCGCGAGGACGACGGCAAGGATCGCGTCCAGTCCAAGCCGCAGCGCTTGCGCTTTTCCCACCACGCCTTCCCTCGGTATCGCTACCGTCCCGCGGCGACCTCGATGCGGTCCGCGTTGCCCCACAGACGCTCGAGCCCGTAGAAGGCGCGCGTCACCGGCACGAAGATGTGGACGATGAAGTCGAAGTAGTCGATCAGGATCCACTCGGATCGGTCGTAGCCTTCCAGGTGCGCCGGCGTGGCCCCCTCAGCGGCCAGCGTCTCCATCACGGCGTCGGCAATCGCGCGCGTCTGTCGCGCGTTGGTGCCCGAACAGATCAAAAAGAAGTCCGTGAAGCCGGCGGCTTTCCGCAGGTCGAGGACCACGAGGTCGGCGGCTTTCTTGTCTTCGGCGGCCTTGATCGCGTGATCGATTTGCGCGGGCAGCCGCGCAGGTTTGCGGCGCTTTTCACTCTTGGCCATGGAACCTGCCTGCCGCCTGTGCCTGCGGCGCGTCCGAGGCGCGCCGCCCGGGCGGCATGGGCGTGTAGAGTCCGTGCTGCTCGATGTGTCGCTGGACGCCCGCGGGAACGAGTCCCGCGATAGACTCGCCGGCCGCGAGCTTGCGGCGAATGACCGTGGACGACACGTCCGCCGTTGGCGCGTCGATCAGCACGATCATCGGGTCCAGTGCCGTCAGCGAATCGATCGGCGGACGCGCCATCCGAGAGGCCAAACGCGGAAGCCGATGCGAGAGTTCATCCACCGGGTAGCCGGGACGCGACACGACGGCGAAGTGCGCCAAATCGAGGATCGCCGGGTAGTCACGCCAACTGCCGATGTCGACGAACGCGTCGGCGCCGATGACGAAGTACAGCTCCGTGGCCGCGAACCCGCGCTCGCGGAAGCGCTGAAGTGTTCCCGAGGTGTACGAGGGCGTGTCGAGACGCAACTCCAAGTCGGTCGCGCGCCATCCTGGCCGACTGGCGACGGCCAACGCCGCCATCGCGAAACGATGATACGCGGACGCGAAGGGCTGCGGCCGGTGCGGGGGCACGTTGGCGGCGACGACGAACAGGCGCGACAGGCCGAGCACGTCCTGTACCGCCTGCCCGACGTCGACGTGTCCGCAATGAATCGGATCGAAGGTGCCGCCCAGAATGCCGATGCGTTGCGCCATGCTCACGAAACCCGCGAAGGGAGCGTCGCCGTCCGGTCTCGCGCGTCGGCCAGATGGCCCCACATCGCTTCGAGCAACTCAGGCACGCCGGCGCCCGTCACACCCGAGATGCGGAAGAAGGGCAGCCTCAACGCCGCCGCGCGCCGAGCCAGCGAGGTCACGCGCGCCTGGCCGTCTTCCGGATCAACCGCATCGAGTTTGTTCGCCGCGACGATTTGCGGTTTGGCCGCCAGCGACGGCTGGAACAACTCCAGTTCGCGCCGCACCGTGTCCAGATCCTGGACCGGATCGCGCAGGCTCGCGCCGGAGACATCGACGACATGGACGAGGAGCTGCGTGCGTTCGAGATGGCGCAGGAACTGGTGACCGAGACCCCACCCGCGATGCGCGCCTTCGATCAGGCCGGGCACGTCCGCAACCGTGAAACTTCGATCGTCGCTCAATCGGACGACGCCAAGATTCGGCGTCAGCGTCGTGAACGGGTAGTCGGCAATCTTGGGCCGCGCGGCGGAGACTCGCGCGATCAGCGTCGACTTGCCGGCGTTGGGGAAGCCGACGAGCCCGACGTCGGCGAGGAGCTTCAGCTCGAGACGGAGATCTTTGATCTCGCCGGGCTCGCCGGGTTGCACTTTTCTCGGCGCGCGATTGGTGGACGTGGCAAACCGCGCGTTGCCGAGACCGCCGCGTCCGCCGCGCGCCACCAGGACGCGCTGGCCCTCCACTGCCAAATCGGCCACGAGCCGCAACGGTTCCGCCGGGTCGTCGGTCCGCTCGTACACCAGCGTGCCGATCGGTACCGCGAGGTCGAGATCCGCGCCCGTGCGACCCGTGCAGTTCGAGCCCTGCCCGTGATCGCCGCGCTCGGCCATGAACTCGGGATGAAACCGGAAGTTGATGAGGGTGTTGATGTGCGGACTGGCGACGACGTACACGGATCCGCCGTGTCCACCGTCGCCGCCACTGGGTCCGCCACGCGGGACGAACTTCTCGCGGCGGAACGCCACGCACCCGCGCCCGCCGCCGCCGGCCTCGATGTGGATGTCGACTTCGTCAACGAACATAGAGATTTGATCATCTGGCCATCTAGTTATCTGGTCATTGCGATTGCACGGTGAATGATCAGATAACCCAATGACCAGATGACCAAATTCGGTTACTCGAGTGGCTGAATGCTAATGACGCGCCCCCGGGCCCCGTGGTCCTCGAACTTCACGCGTCCGGCCACCTTGGCGAAGATCGTGTCGTCCTTGCCGAGGCCCGCGTTCAATCCCGCGTGGAAGCGGCGCCCGCGCTGGCGCACGATGATTGTGCCGCCCGAGACGAGGTTGCCGTCGTGCGCCTTGACGCCAAGCCGCTGCGAGTTCGAGTCGCGGCCGTTTCGTGAGCTGCCTTGTCCTTTTTTGTGAGCCATGGCTGGTAATCCTGAAGAGGCTGGAGGCTGGGGACTGGAGGCTGGGGCGATCTCTTCTAGCCCCTAGCCCCTAGCCTCTTATGCCTGGATCTCTTTGATTCGCACGCTCGTGTAGACGGCGCGGTGTCCCTTCGTGCGACGCATGCCCTTCCGGCGCTTTTTCTTGAACACGCGAATCTTGGGTCCGCGCGCCTCGCCGTCGACGATGGCGACGACGCGGGCGTTGGCGACATAGGGTGCGCCGGTCAGAATCTCGCCGCCGTCCTTCTCGACGAGCAGCACGTGGTCGAGCGTCAACTCGGCGCCCGGGTCACCGGCCGTGCCGGCCAGCGTCGCGCGTCCGCCCGGCGTGACCTTCAGCTGGTGCCCGCCACTTTGGATGATTGCGTACATAATCGGCCCCTGTGCAAAAAACCTAGTGTAGCACCGAAGGAGGTCTGGGGCTACTTCAGGAGGACGCGCGTGCCCTTGATCTTCTGGCTGCTCAACGCGCTCAGGAAGTTGGGGACGAGGCGATCCATGAGCTCGAAATACGACGAGAGCGCGGGCGTATTCTGCTGCGCGTTGTACAGCACCTCTTCCCGGTAGCTCTCCGAGTACATCGTCGCGCCGGTTCGGCCGTCAATGAAGACAAACTTCGGTCGCAGGAGGAAGCCTTTGCGTTCCATGTAGGTCCGCACGGGCACGACGCGGCGGACGCCGCGGTTGTCAAACACTTCCTGATCGCGCTGCACGATGCCCGACGTGGAACGATTGGCGAAGAGCACGGTGCCGGTGACGATGAGCGGGTTCTGGAACTCTTCACCGATCCGCTTCCAGTACGCCGTATTCGCGAAGAGCCGTTCGTACGGCTCGAGATCTTTTTCGTCTTTGATGTTCTTCGGCAGCGCGAGCGTCTGTGTCCCGCGATCGGCCGCGCCGCCGGCGCCCGTCGGCGCTGACGGCCGCCCATTCGAAGCGTGGTCACTGCCGGCGGCTGAGTCGTTGCCCGCGGCGCCGGTCGTGGTCGGCTGATCCTGGGCGACTTCGACGAGCGGCAGGATGTCGGCGTCAATCACGCGCAGCGACGACTTCGTCCGCAGTTGGCTGCGCAGCAGGCGAACGGTTTCCTGATTCGTGTCGACGTCTTCGTTGCCGCCCGCGACGAAGCCGGCCACGAGCACACGCTGGAACGCCGATACGTCCAACTTCGGCTGAATCGGCGTTTCGATCGGGATTTCGTACGTATCGGGGCCGCACGCAAGCGCGAACGCCGCGATGAGCGTGGCGGCCGCCGTCAGCGCGAGCCTACTTGTCTTTGGCAGCGCTCGTCCGGTCATTGATTTCCTTGAAAAGCTCGTAGTTCTGGCGAATGGGCTCGCTGTTAGGGCTGAGTTCGATCGCCTTCTCGTAGGCCTTCCGCGCCTTGTCCAGCTGACCTTCATGCTCGTAGGCGATGGCGAGATCGTTGTAGGCCGCCGCGTACGTCGGATCGAGTTCGACGGCTTTCTCCCAGCGGTAGATGGCTTCGCGCCACAGGCCACGCTGCGCGACGTTGATGCCGAATTCGACCTGCGATTTCGCGTCGCCTTTGGCGTCGGCAAACGACGGGGACGCCGACACGAGCGCCACACCCGCCGCCACGATCCCGACCCGTACGTTCATGACTGGATACCGCCCACTATATCCACACGTTACGCGGCCATGCAAGGCAATTGGACGTCACGCCTCGTGGTTTAGGAGCAAGCCACATGCCATGACGCCACTACGAAAATCGCGGAATTCCGCGCGATCACGAGGTCGCGATTTACGAAACGTGGTCAGGGCTGTCCTCTTGCGTCGCTATAATAGAGGATGGGGGTCGGGTCCCGCGTCCTCGATGGGTGCGGCATGACCGATCTTTCCGACTTCGTCGCGCTGTCGCTGCTGCCAGTGTGGTGCTGGCGGGCGGCGGCTGAGCACCTCCGCTCGGGCGACCACCCGGCCGACATCCTTCGTCGACTCGCCGACGATCACTGGCGCGACCAACCCGACAAACTCGCGACGCTTCGCGCGGACGCGGACGAGGCGCTGGAACGGGCCGGTGCCCACCAGATTGCACCGATCGCCTGGTGCGACGCGTCGTACCCAGTGGCGCTCACCACGATCGTCGATCCGCCGCCGGTCTTGTGGACGCGTGGCCGCGTGCCGGCGCTCAGCACGCCGGCGGTGGCGATTGTCGGCGCGCGCGCGGCGTCGCCGTACGGTTTGTCGGTCGCCGAGCGCCTCGCCG
>JACPZV010000393.1 GCA_016195295.1 Acidobacteriota bacterium | reverse complement strand
CGTCGTCTTCGCTGACGACGAGGCCGACCAGTTGAGCCATATCACCGTTATCCATCGGCCAGGCCTTCGGCCCGGCCGCTACTGCACCAATCGAATGGCGCGGGGGAACGCGCCAGCCGGCGCCGGGCCCGCACTGGGATCAACGATGCCGAGAATCGGCGTGATCCGGCCTGTCACGTTGTTGCCCGAGCGGGTGACGACGAAGAAGCCGATCCAGTTCGCGACCTTGAGCGTCGCGTTGCGGCCGTTTATTTTGCCGCTCTGGTAGTAGTCCGGATCGAAGAGCGGGATCGGAAACACGCGCGGGCTCTTCCCGAACGCGCTGCCCTGGACGCAATTGCAGGTGGTGTCCCAGTAGGCGTTCGGATCCTGAGCGATCAAGTCGTCTATGCCCTGGTCGGTCGGACCGGTCATGTCGCCGGGCTCCTGCGTCATCAGATCGCCGGGCGTGACGACGGTCGGATTGCAACTCGAGATGTTGTTGCGGTAATCGTCGGCGCCCGTGTTGCTCGGCATCGCCCACGAGTAGTACATCGTCGGCTCGATGTTGTTCCCCGTGCCGGCGCGAAGCGTGAGCAGTAAGCCGACGTCGCGGGGGACGCGGTAGCCGTCATAGCCCGGATCGCTGGGCGTCGGGTAGGCATCGGCGAGCGGCGTCATCACCTGCCCCTTGTTCGGTCCCGTCGTGTCGTAGCGATCGAACGTGCTGCTCGTCGTCCACGGCGGCGTCACGTTCTCGACCCAGCGATCGGGAATCGTGAACGGCTTGACGCACGTTTCCGCGTTGGCCGGCGAGGCCTCGGCCGTCGCCGTTGCCCAGACGTCGACCGTGCTGACGCCGAAGAACGCACCCATCAGCGTCGGGATCGCGTTGCTGCGATCGGCGGTACGGAAAATCTGCACTTGCACGCGATCGGGTTGACCTGCGGGATCGTTCGGGAACGTCACGTCGGCCGTACCGATCGACGGCGCCGCGCCAATCACGAGATTCGCCTGCGCCGTGTTGATGGCGCCCTGCACGGCCGGACCGGTCGTGGATCGATCGGTGTAGCTGTTGAACACGAGCGCGGTCGCGCCGGCCAGCGCGCCCGCATCGGCGGCGTTCTGCGCCTGCGATCGCGCGACCATGAACATGCCGACGTCAATCGCCAGCGTCGTCGCGGCGAGGAACGCCGCGCACCCGACGCTCAACAGAATCGTCGACAAGCCCCGTTGGTCGTGACGCAAGCGATCGAGGCGCACGTCTCCTCCTAGGGCTTCTTCACCGGCGCCGGCGGCGCGTCGGGGCTCACGACGACACGCGGTGTCGGCCTCAGCGCCGACACAATCGCGGCGGCCCCCGCGGCCGTCGGCGCGGAATCCCGCGGCGCCGGCGCGGGGGCCGGCGGAGCGTGCGGCGCCGGCGCGGCGGGCGCCTCAGTCCCCTTCACTGGAGGCGTGAACGCAGGCGGCTGCGGCGCGATCGGCTTTTTCGGTGCGAGCGGCGCGAGATACGGCTCGGCTTGTTGCGGCAGGTTCGGCGTGACGCCGTTCGAATTCCTCGGAAGGATCTCCGGCTCGATCATCACCACCAGCTCGGTCTGGTCCTTCTGCGCGGCCCTGCTGCGAAACAGTTGCCCGATGATCGGGATGTCGCCGATGCCGGGAATCTTCTGCATCGTCGACGTGACCGTGTTGTTGAGCAGGCCGGCCATGGCGAAAGTCTGACCGTTCCGCAGCTCGAGCTCGGTTTCCGCGCGCCGCGTGCTCAGCGCGGGAATCCGGAAACCCTGCAACAGGATCGCGTTGTTGAAATCGAGCGTGCTCACTTCAGGGCGCACCTTCAGGTGCACGCGATCGTCTATGACGGTTGGCGTGAAGGTCAGGCGCACGCCGAATTCCTTGAACTGCACGCTGATGGCCACGTTGGCGCCGCTTGCCTGCGCGACGGGAATCGGGAATTCGCCGCCGGCGAGAAAGCTCGCTTCCTTCCCGCTCTCGGCGACGAGATTCGGTTCCGCGAGACTCTGGAAGAGGCCTTTCGACTGCGGCGCCTTGATGACCGCGCCGAGGTCGTGGCCGAAGTCGAACAGGAACAAGTTCAGGTAATCGCTGTAGACCTGACGCGCGCCCACCGTGGCTTTGTTCTGATCGAAGAACGGCGCGGGAAACTGACCGGTCGTCACGCTGCCGACCGTGTTCCGGTACCCGTCGGAGATCCACGACGCGCCGAGCTGCGTGAGCGCGTTGCGGCTCACCTCGGCGAAGCGCACGCGCAGCAGGACCTGGTTGCTCCCGCCCGTTTCCTGCGCGCGCAGCAGCGTCACCACGTCCTCGCGCTTGTCGACGTAGCCCGCCGCGACGCTGACGGCGCGCTCGATCACGTCCTTGCCGGACACGACGCCCGACAGCACGATCGACTTGCCGTTGGCTTGCACGTCGATCTTCTCACCAGGGAACAGCTCTTTCATCTGCGCGCCGAGGCCCGCGAGATCGCGCTGCACCACCACGTCGTAGCGGCGAATCGTGCCCCCGCGATCCCAGACGAACATCGAGATCGTCCCCGGCGTCTTGCCGTTGATGAGCACCTCGGTCGGCGACGTCACCATCGCGTCGGCCACGTCGGCGCTCGTCAACGAGACGCGGGCAATCGGCGATCCCGTGTTGAGCACCATCGAGCGCCCGACGATCAGGTTGACGTTCTCGTCGCCGGCGGCACGCATGAGCGAATCCCCGGCGAGCATGATCAGCAGGACGAACCCCACCAGCCCCACCCGCCCTACCTGCCCCACCCGCCCTACCTGCCCTACGGGCCTCATCTGTCCAGGCATCGTCAGTGCTCCTCGCGCACGACTTCGCGCGCGCGCTTGTCGCCGCGAATGATCTCCACCGTCGGCAAATCCGGCGCGGGCGCCGGCCGCGGACTCGCTTTCGCCGTTCGAGCGACTCTCGCTTTTGCGATCAGGACGTCGCCGACGAGCGCCGACGGGCGGATGCCGCGAGTGGGCGGCGTCGCGCGGTCGAGAGGATTGCGCAAAGCGAGTTGAATCTTGCCCTCGCTCGCCGCGAGCGTCAGCCGCTCGGACTGCTCGGGATCGACGAGCAGCGTGACGACCGTCACCGGCATCGGCTTGTTGTGCTCGACGTCGCGCTCGATCTTCGTGCCGGCGGCGAGCACCTGAACGTTCGTCAAGATGACCTTCGACGTCATGTCCGTGTGCTGGTCGGTCGGACTCACCGTGGCCACGACGTCCACGCGCGTACCGGGCAGCACGTACCCGGCGACGCCGATGACTTCGTTGACGCGGACCGACAGGGCGCGCAGCCCGGGCGGAATCGCCGGCGGCAGGCCCGCGCCCGCGTCCTTCGACGCGAGCTTCAGCGGAAGAATCGGCTCGTTTTGAATGACCGGCATGATCAACCCGCGTCCCACCACCTCGTCTGGATTCCCAATCGCGGTGCTGGGCACGGCGTTGGCCGGCCAGTCGATGATGCGGATGTCGTCGCGTCCGAGCGTGGCGCCGACGTCGAGATCGGTCGCGGCGACCACCACCGGCCGGGTCGGCAGCGTGACGGTTTTCGCCGGCGCCTTCTGGACGTAGGTGTAGGTGGCGTACGCGAAGACGCCCCCCACGGTTACGGCGAGCGCGAGCACGATGAACACGCGCATGCGAGCCAAGGCAGTCTCCAGTCTTCAGTCACCAGCCACCAGTCGCCAGCCACCAGCCACCTACTGTTCATTCCGCATCGCCGCCGACGCGCTCATCGTGAACGGTGCGCCCAGCGTCGCGCCGTTGACCACGAGCTGCGCGACCGGCTGCAGCACGATGAACGTGAACGGATAGTTCACCGTCACGACCGACGCGCTTGCCGTGCCGCTGCCGATCGAGACCGTGGCGTTCTGATTGACGACGACGGTCGCGCCGGCCGCGTTGTCCACCTGGCCCGAGACCAGATACGCCGCCACGCGGCTCTGCACGTCGCTCGTCGTCGTGTTGGGGAGCACCGCGACGCGCGCGCCCTCGCGCGCCGCGTTCGTCAGCACCTCCCAGGTCTGGTAGGCGCGGCCGAACTCGAAGATCGACACCGACACGAGCAGCACGAGCGGCAGCGTCAGCGCCGTTTCGACCAGCGCGTTTCCGCGCTCGCCGGCCAGAGCCGTTCTCATGTCACCACCCCAGCGCCGCCGTCAGCGCGCCAATCGCGATGGCGGGCGCGTACGCGAACCGGTTGTCCTCCGACGCACGTTCGATTTCCACGGCCACGGCGCCGCCGCTGTGCGCAAGCGCCGCGGCGCGCGCCATCGTCGCGCGCAGCCGGCCGCGACCAAGCGCCACGACGATCGCGAGCACGCCGCCTGCAAGCGCCGAGTACAAAAACGCGGCGGCCGTCCCGGCGGGGCCGAGCCACGCGCCAAGCGCCGCAAGCAGCTTCACGTCGCCGGCGCCGGTGGCGCCCGCGACGTGCCCCGGCAGCATCAACGCCAGTCCCAGCGCGATCCCGGCGATAGCGCGTCCGACGTCGTGCCCCCGCACGCCGGCGAGGACCACGCCGAGCGCGGCGAGGCCGAACGTCAACCAGTTGGGCACCCGGCGCGTGCGCAGATCGATCACCGCACTCGAACCGGCGCCCGCGGCGACCACGGAGGCGACAAGTGGATCGAACGTTCGAAACATGTGGTTACGCCGCGGGAATAATCTTGTTGGCGATGTCGGTGAAGACCGCGCTCACGTTTGTGCCGGTCACCGTCAGAGCGCCGACGACGACGAGCGCGATCAGCGTGACGAGCAGCGCGTACTCGAGCAGGTCCTGCGCCGTTTCGTCGCGAGTGAACGCGCGCAAACAGGTCACGACAGTCATGGCAATCCTCCAGCGCGTCTCCTCGGCGCGCACGCAGCGATCGGCGGGGCGGCGCGTCCGCTCCGCCCCGTCCAGGCGTGTCCTACGCCGCCGGCACGATCTTGTTGGCGATGTTGGTGAAGACGGTGCTCACGTTCGTCCCGGCGGCGGTGATCGCCGCGACGGCGACGAGCGCGATCAGCGCGATGAGCAGCGCGTACTCGAGCAGGTCCTGCGCCTTCTCGTCGCGAACGAACGCACGCAGACAGGTGACCAGGTTCATAACATCCTCCGGCGCGTCTCTCCGACGCGCAATGTCGAGTGTGCGAAAAGCGATCACGTGTCGAGTCGCGATCGCGGGGCATGAGGTCATTCCGCAACCGGCGTGCCAAGACGCGCGCCGCAATCGCAAACGTCGCGCACGACGCGTCGCGCCATTCGTATTTCCACCTTGATCGACGCGATCCGCGCGCGGCGTGACGTCGCGCGCCGCCAAGAAGATTTGTCGCACATTCGTAACCAAGGACTCGGATTTCGTGTGAAAGGCTCGGTTCCGAAACGGCACACGCGCGGTGATCGCGTGCGATCTCACGGGGCTTTCCGTCCGGCGGCGCGGGCGGGAACGGGAATTGCGATAGACCGATCGATCGGAGTGTCCCGGAGAAAAAAACGTGGTGCGCTTGCGACGCGCATTCAGCGACGCGCTCGTGTCCGCGGCCGTGCTGGGATCCCTGATGCTCGCGCTCGTCGCCGCCGACGGCCGCGTGCGGGATCACGTGATGCCGCGGTTCGGCGGCCCGCATCCGTCGACCGCGTTGACGCACGCGGGCGGGCAGGTTCGCGACATCGTCGCAATCGTCGTGGAGGCCGTGCGCGATCAGAGCGTGGAGCACGCGCCGCTGCTGATATTCGTCCTGGTGGCGACCGCGTTGCTGTTGGCGATGTCGAGAACGTAGAGAACACAGAGGACACAGAGGACACGAAGGGCACAAAGAACAACGTGCAAGAGGAATTAGCCACAGAGACGCAGAGACACCGAGATGTTCGACGCGGGCGGCCTGCGGAGCAGGCCGCTTCGTCGGGCGGAAGCCGGAGCGCAAACGACGAAGAGCGGGAATCAGGTCGTCGCTTGTGCTCCGGCTCCCGCCCGAGAGACGCCGCTTGGCGGCGCCGCGTCGAACACGAACTCGGGAGTTTCATTTCTCCGCGTCTCAGTGTCTCCGTGGCCCATCTTCCTCCGTGTCCTCTCTCTCCTCCGTGGTCTCTCGCAGGACGTGCCCGCGTTGCTGTCGCCGAAAGACGAGACGGCGCTTAGCGATCACCTGCGCGCGCGCGACGCGGCCTCCGCGCACGTGCAGACGCTGACCATTCCGATTCTGGCCGCGGCCCGTCCTCGTTCGCGCCGGCGCGGCGTGCTGGCCTCGCTCAAGCGCAAGCGGGTGCAAGCGCTCGATGGGTGCGACCCCAGGGAGTTTGCGGAACAGTGCGCCACCTATCTCCAGCGCGCTGCGGCCGAACGCGCGCGACGCGCTGAAGCCGACGCCGACGCCGCCGTCGAACCGGCTGCGGTCGGCGCGCCAGTGGAAGGCGTCGCTTCGATCGACGCGCCGACGGCGGATGAACCGTCTCTGACAAACGCACCCGCCGCCGTGTCGGAGCGAGACACGATGGAGCGAGACACGATCGAAATCGATCTCTCGACGCTGCTCGACGAGCTGTCGGCGCCGGATCCGCCTGCACCGATCGAGATCGTCGCGGGCGAAATGCCGCCGGTCATGCCGGTCGTGCCGGTGGTGGAAGACCCGCCCGCGTCGCCCGTGGCCCCTGTGACCGCTGTCGAGTGGACGCCGGTGTGGCTCGCACCGGGCCGGCTGTGGCCGCCGATGAAAGGCGTCACCGTGGAATCGGCGATCATCCCGCAACTTGCGCCGCCGCGCGCAGTGGCCAGCACCGTGGTGCCGCGAACGCCGAGAGTGCAAGGCAAGCCGATTCAAGACGAGTGGGGTTTCTTCGATCCCGCGCGCTGCGGATTCGCCGCTCTGCTGTCGAAGCTCGACGAGATCACCGAGGGCGACGAACGTCCCGTCAAACACGGCGCCTGACGCGGCGCCTGGCATCGGCGTTGCTGGTCTCCTGCCCCGCGTGCGCTCACACGACGTAATTCACTGGTTTTCGCGACGCTCGTCTCGACGCGTCGCAGTTTCTGCCGCGTGAGCGGCCGACAGCGATGCAGATTCTGCAACCACGTCCGGCGGACGCCGCAGGCGAGGTCCGGCCGGGCGCCGTCGTGCGCGTTCGCCGCGCGCGCTGGCGCGTCGTGGAGATCCGCCCGCACGACGATTGCCAGGTCGTCACGCTCTCCGGCCTCTCGCCGCCGCATCTGGGCATCGAGCGTCGCGTCCTGGCGCCCTTCGACGTCGTCGAGCCAATCGCCCGCAAGGAGCGGCCGCGGTTCGTGCGTCGAGCGCGGTGGCGTCGTGCCTGCCGGGCGCTGCTCGCGAACAACACGCCGCCGGCCTCGCTGCGATCGGCGCGTCCCGCGCGGATCGATCTGCTGCCGCACCAACTCGAGCCGGCGCTGGCCGTCCTGCGCGGCATCGGATCGCGTGTGCTCTTGGCGGACGAGGTCGGCCTCGGCAAAACGATTCAGGCCGGCCTTGTGCTCTCCGAGCTTCGCGCGCGCGGCGCGATCGATCGCGTGCTCGTGCTGGCGCCCGCCGGTCTCCGCGACCAATGGGCGCAGGAACTCTCGTCTCGATTCGCGATGAACCCGGCGCGCCTGGACGCGCGCGTGCTGCGACAGCTCGCGGCCACCTTGCCGATCGGCGTCAACCCCTGGTCGACGCTCTCGATCGCCATCGCGTCGGTGGACTACGTCAAGCGTCCCGAGGTGCTGCC
>JACPZV010000392.1 GCA_016195295.1 Acidobacteriota bacterium | reverse complement strand
TCCGTGACGACGTTCCACTCTCCGCCGTCAACTGTGTGAACAACGCACGCGTCGCGGCGCCGCTCGCCGAATGGTCCGGATGCAGGACGCAGAGCGTCAGGGCCGCCCGATCCGGAATCTGATTGCTCTTGTCTGGAAAATAGATGCGCTCCACGCCGCTGCCTGCGGCAAAGATCTTCTGCACGTCGGCCCGCACCCGCTCCTGGATCGCGGACGCGGGAACGCTCGCCCGCCTGTCCGCGAGCATCTTGTTCAAATTGGCCTGGAAGCTAAACCGATAACGGTTCTTCTCGGCCGTGAGGAAGTAGCACGCCTCGGTCAGCGATTCGAGGCACTGCTCAACGTGACCGATGTCGATGGCTGGCTCGCCAACAGCCAAACGGATCTCCGGCAGCGTCGCTTCGCCACGGTGCTGACCGCCATTCGATTCGAAGAAGACGACGGTTGCGACTTTCCGATGAAGGCGCGCCTTCTTCACATCCGGCGTCGCTTCCGCGTCGAGGCGCACAGCATGCGCATGATCCGAGCCGGCGACGTCCGTCGTCACGGCCGCTTCGAGCCGTGGCTCGCCGAGCTGCTCAAACACGGCCGCCCGGAACATGCTGTCGTCGAGCGGTGCTGTGCCGAGTGAGATCAGCGGATCCTTGTGCGCACCTTTGTAGCCGTCGACGTACGCGCGCGACACCCACAACGCAAGCAGCCGGAGAACACCTCGCGTCTGCTGGAACCGCGGGAGCCCTTGCCATTTACGCTCGAAGACCGACAGGAGGGTCGGGTGGAACGGATAGGCGGCCTCCAGAGCTTCCCGCGACTGCTCAACGGGAAACCAGCTCGGCAACTGTTGTTTGTTGGCCTGCAGCCACTCGGCGTACTCGGCGCACGTGGTCTTGGCTTCCTTCGGCAGTCCTCCCCACTCGAACAAGCGACGACGGATGATCTCGGACGTCTCGGTTTCAGCCGACATGATGATGGCTTTGCCGACGCGATCGAGCAGCTTCTTGTAGCGCTCGAAGTCCGACTGGTCTTCAGCGCTCATCTCCAGTTCCGACGCCGGAATCGACACGGCCAAGACGACGTGGTCGCGTGCGCGGGCAACCTCGGAAAGGCTGTGAAGGAAATCGTAAAGCTGTGTGGCGAGACCACTCTTTCGCGAACGGCTCACGTAGTTCATCAGCTCGTCGAGCAGGATCAACGTGGGCCGGCCCGCCCCCAGCAGCTTCTCGATCACGTCGCCGCCTGGCGCCGTCAGTTGTTTGTCGTGTTCCTCGACCAGCTTGAAGACGTCCGAGCCTCCGAGCTGGAAAGCAATCTCGCCCCACGGCGTGCGCCGGTGCGGCGTGCCGTCGCCGCCGCGGCCGACGATGGAATCGAACTCGGTGCCGACGAAGATGGCGGTGGCGGCCGTTGGGATCGCGGCCACACCCGAGTCCTCCAGGATGAGCGGCACGCCCTTCCACGATTTTGCGCCCGCGCCCTGTTGGGCGAGGTGATACAGCAGCGTCAGCGCGTGCGTCTTGCCGCCGCCGAACTGGGTCGAGAGGTTGAACACGGCCGACGTCTCAACTCGGATCCCAGAGAGCCGTCGAACGACCTGAGACGCCAGACTCCGCAAGTTCTTGGTGAGGAACGTGCGCTCGAAAAATTCCTGCGGATTCTGGTAGACGGCGGGCGCGCGTCCGTCCCGTACATGATCCAAGTGCACCGCGAACTCAGAGGCGTCAAGGGGCCGTCCCTCGCGCAGGTCTTCACGGGGTTTGATGACGTCGTACCAGGGTTTCATTCGGGTTCCCCAACTCTTACAGCAGCTTTCTAAATTCTTCTACCGTCAGCCCCGCGTCCTGCACGATGCCACCCAGCGTGTACGCGTTCACGGGGTCGTGCCGCGGAATCGTGACGATCCGCTGTCCGTTGGTCATGACGATGTGCTTGCCCTCTCGCGCGATCTGGAATCCGACTTTCTGCAGCGCACGCACCGCGTCCCGATGGTTGACACATGCGATCTTCGGCACGTCAGCCGGCGACCTCGACTTCGCGAATGTCGCCTTCCTTCAACAGCTCGTCGCGCACGATCAGATACTCTCGAATTGCGTCGCGGATGTTCGCAAGTGCCTCCTTCTCCGTCGAGCCCTGCGACCAGCAACCGGGCAGACCGGGACACGACACGGAGAAGCCTTCGTCCGTCTGTTTCAGAGCAACCTTGTACTTCATGAGATTCCCCAATTGAATTTCACGATACGGCTCACGCGATATGAACAGTGCGTTCGCGGGTCATCTCGGACGCGTACACAAGGCACGTCTGGACATCTTCGGCCGCAAGTTGTGGGTAATCAGCGAGCACTTGCTCAGTGGTCATGCCAGAGGCGAGAAAGTCCAGGATCAAGGACACCCATATGCGATGCCCGCGGATGCAGGGCTTCCCGTGGCAGATCTTCGGATCGATCGAAATCCGTTGCAGCAGTTCCTCGTGCATCATCGCCGTGTCTCCTTCAGAATCCCAATCCCTTCTTGCGCGCCAGCACGCCGTCCACCCAGCGCTTCTCGTCAGTACCACTAGGATAAAGCGCGGACAGCGCCTGCGCGAGTTTCCAGAACTGCGCACCGCGACCGACGCCCTCGTCGACGAGGAACCGCTTCAGGGCTTCGCCGCGGCCGGCACCGAATAGAATCAGGGACTGGTGAACGCGATCCAGGGCGGTGCTGCCAGCCTTTGGCGTGCCTACCTCACCCCACCCCTGCTGCTCGGCCGCCTCTTCCAGTTCCTCGAACAGCGCACGTTGAGGCTTCTTCTTTGAACTCTTCTTCGCCTGGGGCGCTCCGCCTGACCCACCGAATAGGTAATTGGTTCGCTCCGCGACAGAGAGTAAGCGTGCTTTGTCACCCTTCACGTTGACGACATGGGTCAATTCCTCCAGGCGGGCGCCGAGGCCCTGAGCAATTTTGCGCGCCGCGTCGAATTCCAGCGTGAAGCCCTGACCTGATGCGCCACCCGAGGACTGCACTTCCTCCTCGGCTTCGTTCTCGATGTCGTTCTCTTCCTGCCCCACTGCGTCTCCGCTCGGAGCCGCGATGGTCCACAGCCACATCGCCGTCAGGCGCGCGTCCTCATCGAGGCCTGCCGTGTCCGGGTCGGCAAAGATCATCGACAGCGCTTCCCGCGAGACGGCGGCCCAGACCTGCTCAAGGTACTCACGAAGCAAGACTGGTTCGCCGTTTGCTCGCTCGACGCGTGAATATCGCGAGAAGACTTCCAATGCCGGGCCAAGACACGCAAAGATGGCATCAGCGCCAACGACACCCTCCTCGGCCAAGCGTGGCATCCAGTCGTGGATGCGCCGCGGCAACTCAGCGAGCACTTCGCGCCAATTGCCGACCTCGTCGATGCGGGAGGAGCCGTCCTGATTCTCACGCGGGCGGCCGACAAGGTGGACAGAGGAGGCGAGCCGAGCCTGGCCCTGTGCGGCGACGCGCGTTTCCATCTCCGTGTCGATCGGCCACGAGCCCGTAACGATCCAACCGGCATCCACGACGGCCTTCAAGATCGCTTCCCAACTGGCCGTCGTCTTGCTGGCAAAGACGATTGTGCCAATGCCGTCTGGGCGAAGAACTCGGCGACCTTCGCAGAACGCCTTCGTCAACTCCCGCTCGTAGAAGCCGATGTCATGGGTGGAGTTACTCAATTCGTGAGGCCGGTCGACGACGATTTCTTCCGCCTTGGGTACATGGGATGACTTCAGAACTTCACTGTGGACTCCCTGCAGACTGCGTCGGAGCCATACATAGAAGACCAAGCGGCTGACCGCAAAGGCCAAGCAAGTCTGCACCGCATCCACGAAGCTCGCATCGGTTCCGTTTCTCATCCTGCGGCCCACCTCGTTGACCAGCCGAGCAAGGGTCGTCAGAGCCAGACCATTGCGTCGAGTAATCAAATCACCCCATGTGGTCATTCCATAGATTGGCAGGCTAATTCGTCGAATCTCATTGAGCGAGATGATCTCGTCTGGAACCAGCCTGAGCGGGCCGGTGTTCTCCTTGGCTCTCTGTTCCAGCTCAAGTGCGGCTCTTTGAACAGCGCGTCGGTCGGCGTCGTCGGGTAGTCGATAGAATCGCCTTTGTTCGTTCGAGCGCGTTGTAACCACGCAAAACAGGCGTGCGTCATTCGCTCCGCCTCGCCGCACCTTGAGTTGTTCGCGTACCCGCGCCACTGGTGTCGTGTAGCTGCAGCACGGGCAGGTGGCCGAGCCATGCTTCACCGTGCCGTCAAATGTCGGGGCCTCGATCCGTGTGTTTGGATCATCTTGGTCCACCCAAGTGCCGTGTTGTTTGATAATGATTCGGAAGTCAACACGCTGACCCTTGGGCCGCGGCATCAACTGCAATGCCGCGGATCGGTTCGGTTTCTTGGCCAGCCAGAGTGTTCGAATCAGCGGCACTTCCGCGCCGCAGTCCGGGCCTTCGCAGTGAATGGTTCGCGCCCAGAGATAGGCGATGGGTGTCGCGCCGTCCGCGTCCTTGGGATAGAACTCGGCCAGTTCCTTCTCGGCTTCACGCTTGATCCATTCGCCCCATTTCCGGATCTCATCGGCAAGGCGCTCGCCGTATTTTGGAACGTATTCGAGGACGACCTTGTTGAGCAGGACTGCCACGGGGTTGAGGTCGCTGGCGAACGCGTCGGCGCCCACGCGAAGAGCTTCGAGTGGAATAGAGCCACCGCCGGCAAAAGGATCCACAACAAGCGGGCGAGTACCTGGTGCGCCGCCCAGCGCCTCGTGCGCGGTTTGAGTGAGCGCGCGACTCGTGGCGAGGAACTGCTGGTTGGCAGAGTTGTCCCAATTCGCGAAGTCGGCGATGAAATCTAAGAGCGCGCGTCGGAGCTCCACGAGATCATCGAGTCTTCGCGGGTTCTTCGCGTACGCGTTGAAGCGCTTATAGCTCTCTTCGCCGAGCAGGGAAATGTGACTGGCTGCCCAGGCACGCATCTCGCGCCGCGCGACAACGCGAAAGGTTTCCGGGCAAAGATCATCAGCGGGATCCGGCCAAAGCGCTGCGCAGTTGACGGCACGGCACGAGGCGAGGGGACGTCGCGCCCACCATATGTGGAGCGTCGAGATGTGTCCGTGCCGGATCGATTTCTCACGCCGTGCGTGCGCCGAAATTCGCTTGATCGGAAGATCGACCTCTATGAGACGCTTCGGGTAGCGCAACGCCTCACCCACGCGCGGCCTCCAGAATCGCTTTGGCCCCAACGTGATAGTGCTCTACGTGGACGATCGGCTCCCATCCCAGCGTCGCAGGGTTCTGAATGGCGTTCAGCTTAGGCGTTGCGCCGCAGTCGAACACCACGTAGAGCCAGTAGTCATCACCGAGGCGCTGTGCCGTACGGTATTCGTTCGCGGACAACGCCACCTCGCCAACGCCAGCCCGGCCTTTGACCTCGATGAACCGGGCCGTCGTGTACACGCCCGGCTCACTCGGGTGTGGCTTCTTCGAGAGTAAGTCGTACCCACGATTCTGCGTTTCGACACTCTCGACAACCCATCCTAGGGCTTCCTCGTGCGCGATGGCCTGGCGGACAGCGATGCGCTCGATCTCCTCGTCGCGGACCATCGGCGCAATACCCGGCGTCGAACGCTCAGGATGCGGCAGCACCCACGCGCGGCCGACGTGATGCACGTCTCCAATCGTGCAGTGGCGCTCCATCTCCAAATCCGAGCGGCGGCGCTCGAGGCGGGCGTTCAATTCTTCGAGGTGTGCGTCGGCCTGCGCGATGTTGCCTTCGAGGCCCGGGATGTTCTCACCCGTGATGCGGCGGTCCACAAGCTCGGCCAGTGAAAGCTGCTGACGATCGATCAGCTCTCGCAGAGAGATCTCGACGTGCTCCCGAACAATCTCGTTCTCATGGGCGCGCTCATCCGCAACTTCCTTCAGGAACGGGAGAAGCGCACGCTCGATCAGGAACGCCTCGGTCGCGTCCCGATCCGGCAACGCCGCGGCTGGTGGCGCCAAGGCACCACTCGACGCCGCAGAGACATCAAGGAACAGTGTCGGCTGGCGAAGCGACATCGCACCGCCGACATCGGTGCGGACGACGAACAGCCTGCGATGAAGCGTGTTGCCGCGGCCGTCCTTAATGGATGCCGAGAAGACGTCGAGGCGATACGGAACGGCAGTCTGGAGATCCCAAAAGTGCGCGCCCCTTCGTATGTCGGATGCGACGCGATCATGAACATCGCTTCGCACAGCCTCGAACAGCGGATGCCCGGGCGTCACCCACTCCAGCGTCGCATCGTCGCCCAAAAGCTCCTTGTCGAAGACGACGCGCTGGTATTCCCGGCCCAGGCGTCCAAACTGTGGCTCCAGACGCTCCCCGATGGCCGCGAGGGTGCTCGGCACCCTGCCCACGCGATACACGTGCGCATTGCCCCGGACCGGAGCGGGATGCACGCCAGCAACCGGTCCGGCGGCTAGGAAGAAGTCCTCAACGACTTCAGGAACGAGCCGGCGTTCCTTCGCTTCGACGGACTTTCCGACGAGCGCCGACAGGTTCAACTCTTTCTTGGCGAGCCCTTCGAGCGTGGAGCCGGCAATCCGCTTGAACTTCTCGGGGTCCACGTCGCGGACGATGCGGGCCTCGATGGAATCGGGCGTGAGGCGGCGCGCGTACATCTCGCGGAACATCTTCTCCAGGAGGTTCGACGGCAACATTTCGCCGACCACGTCGAAGACTTTGTCGGTGCCGAGCGCTTCCTTAATCTCGGCCAGTCGATGGAGAAGCTTGTCGAGGACGCGCCCTTCGCGCGTGTTCACCGCGACGAAGTTAAAGATGAGGCAGTCCTTCAGCTGGCCGTAACGATGGATGCGGCCCATGCGTTGTTCCAGCCGCACCGGGTTCCAGGGAATGTCGTAGTTGATCATCAGCCAGCAGAACTGCAGGTTGATGCCTTCGCCGGCCGCCTCGGTGGCGACGAGGACCTGGCAATCCTCGCGGAACTCGCGCTCGGCGTAGATGCGCGTCCCCGGTGAATCGCGATCGCCAATAGGCATGGAGCCGTGGATTTGCGTAATCTTCAGCCCCCACTCACGCAGCTTGCCGAGAGGCCGACCGTCGCGGCCGTCGCCAGCCAGATAGTCCAACGTGTCCTTGTGCTCGGTGAACACCAGCAGCTTCATGCGCGGGTCGCTGAAGATGCGCTGTTCATTCAATACCTGTCGGAGCTTGTTCAGCTTCGACTCGACTTCGCGTTGCTCCAGTACCTTCGCGTGCGCGATCAACTTGCCGAGCCGCTGAATCTCCTCGCGCAACGATTCAGGGTCGACGGCGACGATCACGCCTTCGAGGTCGGCGACGATCTGCTGCTGCTCGTCTTCTGGCAGGTCATCGTAATCATCGGGAAGTCGATGCTCGATGTACTCGCGGCGGAATCTTTCAGGGTCGTCCAGAATCCTGGAACGCTTTGCTTGCATGCGTTCCAGGCTGCGCCGCACGGCGTACACGCTCGACGAGAAACGCCGCTGCAGCATCGCCATTGCGAAGCCGAGCGCCTGTCCCTGCGCGGTTCCAGTGGCCGCGGCCTTGATCGACTGGTCCTCGACGTACCGCGTCAGCTCGTCGTAGAAGTCGTACTCCTCGCCGTCGAGCTCGAACCTGGCGGTCCGGACCTCTCGGTCCGTGAACAGTTTCTTGACGAATCCCGTCTCCGGATCCGGAAACGATACGAGCGCTTCCTTGAGCCGGCGCAGGTAGAACGGCGCCGAGTGCTTGCGCATGGCCTCTTCGAGGCTCTTGATGTCCCCGTAGACGTCGCGGTCCAGTAGGCTGAGAAACAGCCGGAAGTTCTCCGGGTCGCCCTTATGCGGCGTCGCGGTCATCATCAGGAAATGGTCGGTTCGCTGTGACAGCGCCTCGCCGAGCTGGAACGCCAGCGTCTTCTTGTCCTCGCTGTAGGCGCTCATCTTGTGGGCTTCGTCGACGATGATGAGGTCCCAGTTCGACCGCAGCAGGCTCTCCTTCGCATCCTCGACCCGTGAAATCCACGAGACCGACGTCACCACCTGACTGTGCTCCTGCCAGGGGTTCTGGCCGTACTGCGTTCGCAGCACTTCGCCGCGCATCACGTCGAAGGACTCGCGGAACTTGTCCTTCATCTCGCGCTGCCACTGGAAGGTCAGGTTGGCGGGTGCGACGATCAGCGTCCGCGTGACAAGGCCGCGAATCTTGAGTTCCTTGAGCAGGAGCCCCGCCATGATCGTCTTACCCGCTCCGGGATCGTCGGCGAGCAGAAATCGGATGCGCGGCAGTTTCAGGAAATAGTCGTAGACCGCTTCGAGTTGGTGAGGAAGCGGATCGATGCGCGCGATCGAGAGCGAGAAATACGGATCGTACTCGTAGGCAAGGCCGAGTCGCGCGGCTTCGATGCCGAGCTTGAACTTGGCTGGGTCGCCGTCGAAGAGGGGTTCTCGGGGAGTCGTGGTCAGCTGTTTGAGCTGGTCGGAATTGAGAATCGGCTCGTGGACTTGACCGGTCCTCAGCCCCTTGCCAATGAGCTTGATCGCCGCCCCGATGGGCACAACGACCAACACTTCAACCGGTTCGGGGAGAAGCGGGCCTTCGACAACCGAGCCCGGGACCAGGTCAGCCGCTGCAGCCAAGATGTCTCCGTAAAGCCAACAAAGGCCAGCCTCTTTCGGGCCGTCTGTCGGGAGGTGCCGCACCGAGGTCCGAGCACCCAGCGGGCAGAGCGCTGGCGCCATTGTAGTGCGCGGCGTGACAGAGTGGGTCCATTGGCCGAGTAGACGATCGGTAAGGCTCATTTCTGATCGCTCCCGCGAACCTCTTCGTACGGTCTGCAGGCCAATTGCGGCCGAAATCAGCGCCGTCCCGCCCCGACCCGGTTCTTGCTGACTCGCATGCCGGTCGCCCGAATTCACGAGGCGCACCACTCACAGGAGAGACCGGTATGGATACCATGGAGACGCGACGGTACGAGATGCTCATCCGGGTGCGCGACTTCGGCGCCGCGCACCCGGACCTCTTCCCGGCCGGCTCGCTCGGCAGGAAGATGTTTGCCGCGACGGCCACCGCGGTGGAGGAGCTAGGCCAGCAGGCGGCGACGCAGGTGTCGGGTCGCGGCGCGGCCCGGGAGGGCTCGAGCTCGAAAGCGGCGGCGCGGGCGGCGCTGCGCGGTGCGCTCGGCGCCATCAGCCGCACGGCGCACGCCCTGGCGCTCGACACGCCGGGCTTGGACAACAAGTTTCGGCTGCCGTTCACACATGCCGGGCAGGCGTTGCTCAACGTCGGGCGTGCGTTCGTGCAGGACGCGCGACCGTTGTCGGCCGAATTCGTGGCGCACGGCCTGCCGACGACGTTCCTCAGGGACCTCGAGGCGAACATTCAGCGATTCGACGCCGCGATCCGCGACCATGCGGAGGGGATCGGGACTCGGATCGCTGCCCGTACGGCGATTGACGCCGCGATCGGAGCAGGTTTGACCGCGATCCAGCGTCTCGACGCCATCGTTGTGAACCGGTTGCGCGACGATCCGGCGACGTTCGCCGCCTGGGAGCGGGCGCGGCGCGTCGATCAGCCGCCGCACGCGAGAAACGGCGCGCCGCCGTCCGTACTGCCGGGACCGCCCGCACCGCTGGGGCCGCCCGTGCCCCCAGCGCCGCCCGCACCGCCACATGCCGGCGGGCCCGCGACGACGTAAGGCGTAACCGTCGACGCCCGGGAGCCGTCCCTCACTCCCGGGCGTCGGTGCCTACGCTGAGCGCGGAACGCCTCGGGCTACGATCCCGCAGATCGCGAATGCCTGATCGGTTGCTATAGTAACGTCTGTTGTCCACCGCACTCGTAGCCGTCCACAGAGGGAATCCGATGAAACACGTCACACTCGCGGCCGATCTGGTACTCGTCGTATCGCTGTTGATGCTTGGAACGACGTCGTCTCAGGCGCAGGAAGGCATCAAGCGAACGGACCTGCAGAAAAACGACCTGTCGATTCCTGGACGCGAGGTCGTGCAGCAGATGGTCGAATTGCAGCCCGGCGTGGTCGTCGACAAGCACACGCATCCGGGCGAGGAAGTGACCGTCGTGCTCGAGGGCGCGTTGCTCCTCGAGGTCGCCGGCAAGCCGGCAGCGACCTACCGTGCCGGTCAGGCGTTCACCGTCCCTCCCGGCGTCGTGCACGGCGCGAAGAGCACCGGCACTGTTGCGGCCAAGCTGCTGGCGACCTATATCGTCGAGAAGGGCAAGCCGCTTCGCTCGTCCGCGCCGTGAATCTCCGCGGCCGCTGTTCACGTGGTCGGCCGCCGCATCCACATGTCCACTTCGGTATAGCCTCCGGTCCTCGCCGGCGAGGGCGTAATCGAGCACACGTCCGGTTTCGAGCAGCCCGGGAGGCATCGACCTCGAAAGCGGCGGCGCGGGCGGCGCTGCGCGGCGCGCTCGGCGCCATCATCCGCACGGCGCGCGGCCTGGCGCTCGACACGCCGGGCCTCCACAACGGGTTTCGGCGGCCGTTCACGTGTGCCGGGCAGGCGTTGTGCATCGCCGGGCGTGCGTTCGTGCAGGACGCGCGGCCATTGGCGGCCGAGTTCGTCGAGTACGGCCTGCCGCCGACGTTCCTCAGGGACCTCGACACCGCCATTCAGCGCTTCGAAGCCGCGATCCGCGAACATGCGGCCGGGATCGGCACGCGGATCGCCGCCCGTACGGCGGTTGGCGCCGCGAT
>JACPZV010000391.1 GCA_016195295.1 Acidobacteriota bacterium | reverse complement strand
TGCGCGAGCACGATCGCCGGATTCGCGACCGCGCCGCCGAACGATCCCGAGTGCAGGTCCGTGCGGCTTCCCCGCAGATCGATCTGGAAATACACGAGCCCGCGCAGGCCGTAGCAGATCGACGGCACGCCGCGGGCGAACATCGGCGAATCGGAAATGACGACGACGTCGGCCTTCAGCTCGGTCTTGTGGCCGCGGACAAAATCGTCCAGGTTCACGCTGCCGACTTCTTCTTCGCCTTCGAGAATGAACTTGATGTTCACGGGCAGCCGGCCGTTCTGCGTCAGGTGCGCTTCGACGGCCTTGAAGTGCATGAACACCTGGCCTTTGTCGTCTGCCGATCCGCGCGCGTAGATCTCGCCGTCGCGAATCGTCGCGTCGAACGGCGGCGTCTCCCACAGATTCAGCGGGTCCACGGGCTGCACGTCGTAGTGGCCGTAGAAAAGGATCGTCGGCGCGCCGGGCGCGCCGAGCCAGTCGCCGTAGACGACCGGATTGCCAGGCGTGTCGATGAGCCGGACGTTCTGCAAGCCGATGCGACGCATTTCCTCGGCGCACCACTCCGCGCAGCGCTTCACGTCGCCGGCGTGCTCGGGCAACGCGCTGATGCTCGGGATGGCGAGCAGGGCCTTCAGCTCTTCGAGATACCGCTCGCGGTTGACGTTGATGAAGTCGATGACCTTATCCATGCCTCGATCGCTCCTGCTGACGACTCACGACAGTCGCCATTCACCGGCCTCGTCTATGGTCGTCGTCGCGAGGCCCTCCGCCTTGAGTTTCTCCAGATGCGCTCGCACATTCTCCTGCGCCGCCCTCACCAACGCCGGCGCGAGACCATGATAGATGGATTCCGTGATGGCCTGCACGCTGTGGTGCCCCGCGCACAAGGCGTCGACGACCTGCCGCTCCCGCATCAGACGGTGGCGGAGATACCCCGTGAGGGTACGCGCCGGATCGTCAATCGTCGGTCCGTGCGCCGGCAGCAGGACGCGCGGGTCGAGCGCCAGCAGCCGCTCGAGCGACGCGAGATACTCGACGAGATTGCCGCCGCCGCTCGTGTGAATCATCACGCTGCTGCCTTCGACCACCAGATCGCCCGTGAAGATCGTCCGGCTCGGCTCGTGCCAGAACGCGAGGTGGTCGGGTGAATGGCCAGGCGTGTGCAACACGATCAACGATTCGCCACCGGCCGCCACCGCGTCGCCCTCGTCTATCGCGCGCCATCTGACGCCGTATTGGGCGTCTTCCTTTGCCCACGGCCGCTTGGCGAACACCGCGGCGGCATGGGCGCCGGCGACGGCGGGCGCGCCGCTCGCATGATCGCGATGACCATGCGTCACCAACACCGAGTCGAGGCGCGCGTGACGAGCGTCGAGCGCCGACGCGAGATCGGCGAGATGTTGCGGAGCGCCGACGCCCGCGTCGATGAGCGTCGCCGATCCGTCCTCCGCCACGAGCAGGTACGTGTTGTTGCCCGCGCCGGTCATCGGGCTCGGGTTGTGCGCGGAGAGCAGAATCGGATTCAGGGCGTTCGCCACGAGTTGTCGGGCCGGGTCCGAAAGGACCCGGCCTACGGATCGACTTGTAGACCCGGCCGACGGATCGACTTGTAGGACGGGTCCTTTTGGACCCGCCGGATCTAGAAACTATACCGAAGCGCGACGGCGGCGTGAGAACGGGAACTCGTAGTCCAGCCGCATGCCGGCGATGTCGTCGTGCACGATCTGCAGAATGTCATAGAGGCCGACCGCGCCCAGCGCGAATCCGAGCGTCAACCCGGTGACCTTGAGGATGTAGCTCCTGATCTCGGCATTGGTCAGCACGAACACCTGTCGGTGGCCCGCGTACTTCTCCAGAATCCGTTGCCGCACGTCGGGCACTCGAGCGCCCGGCTTCAGGTACACGCGAAACACGTCAACGGAGTCGTCGCTCCAGCACCGCCTGAACAGACTGCGGTCGATGAAGATCGTGCCTTGCTGATCCGAGTAGTCCACGATGATGCAGGCGATCGGCAGCCGGATGAGGCCGTTCGGCGCGGGGATCTCGAGCATCTCGTCGAGCGTCAGCGAGAGCATCAGCGCGGCAACGCTGGCGGACGTCCGGCGCGGCGCTTGAATGAGGTTGTCCGCCGCCAGCACGCCTTCCACCGGCCGCAGCCACTTCAGCAACGGCCGGATCGCCCTGGCGAGCGCCAGCGAAAGCAGCGGGCTCAGCAGCAAGGCGACGACGATCACCAGCGCGAAGCCCAGATAGAAGACCGCGCGCCCCCCCGGCCCGGCCTGGCAACGACGTCAATTGCGGCGCCAGCAGGCAGACGAGCGAGATGGCGTCGAGGGCGGTGACGTTGCGCTTGCCTTCGAATTGCTTCGTGACGCGATCGAGATCGATCGCCGCGACGTTGGGCATGCGTCGATGGTCTGCTGTGTGTGGCGCTCGAACCGAGCGCCCGTTAGATCCCTCAGGTGCCGCCGAAGCCGATCGTGACCTTGCCGTCCTCGACAATCACCGGCACGGCGCGGCGGCCGTTGCTGAAGCCGAGCATCCGCTCGAGCTCGGCCGGGTTCTTTTTGACGTTGATGTACTCGAACGCGATCTGCCGCCGACCGAAGTCGTCACGGGCGGCTTGTGTATACGGTCAGGTGTCTTTCCCAAAGATGATCGTCATGACACCATTCTAAGTCGCAGTAGAATATTCGACCATCGTGGGCTTCCCGACCGTCACCGCTGAAACCTTCACACCCGAAGAAACGCGCGCGCTCGCACCGTACTTCACCAACACCGACCGGCCGGTCTTCGCGCTGACGAATCTGCCGGAGACCGTGAAAGGCGCGCTCTTCGCGCGCTACTCGCGGTCCGCGAAGTCGGTCCGGCGTTTGTTCCTGGATGAATTCCTCGGCGAGATGGGATCGGACGCGACCCCACGACCCAGCGCGGTCGGCACCGCCCGCGCCGACAAGCTGTACGCGCGCGTCCTGAGCGAATACGGAGACGACTCGGTCGCGCAGCTCGGCGGCGCGCACCTGGCGTGCGAGGGCGTCTCGAACGTGCTGACCAAGGTGCTCGAGTGGGGACGGTTG
>JACPZV010000085.1 GCA_016195295.1 Acidobacteriota bacterium | reverse complement strand
CGGGTCCAAAAGGACCCGCCCTACAGATCTGGAGAAGCATGGCAGTCGATCTCGAGTTCTCCCCGGAGAAAATGCGCGCGATGACAGACTAGGTCGTCGGTCGCTGCATCGATCACATCGCGTCGCTCGATCGGCAGCCCTGCTGCGGCGACGTCGACGCCGCCGATCTCTGTCGATCGATGCGCGAGCCCGCGCCGGAACACGGTGTCGCGATCGGGCCGCTGCTTGATCAGTTGTTTCGTGACTGGATTCCGCGGTCGTTCACCTCGGCCGGGCCCGGTTATCTCGCGTACATTCCAGGCGGCGGGTTGTATCCGGCCGCGCTCGCCGACTTCATCGCCAACACGACGAACCGCTACACCGGCGTCTGGCAGGCCGCGCCGGCGCTCGTCCAGCTCGAGGCGAACGCACTCGACTGGCTGCGCGAGTGGATGGATTTTCCGCCGGAGACGCGCGGGCTCTTCACGGCTGGCGGTTCCATGGCCACGTTCAGCGCGATCGTCTGCGCGCGCGAGCGGCATCTTGGCGCCGAGATTCGCCGCGGCGTGCTCTACACGTCGGACCAGGCGCATCACTCGATCCTGAAATCCGCGAAGCTCGCGGGCGTCATGCCGGATCGCGTGCGCGCCATCGAGTCCGACGATCGCTTCCGGCTGCGCGTCGATCGCCTGAGCGACGCGATCGCCGCCGATCGGCGAGCCGGGCTGACGCCGTTTGCCGTCGTGTCGAGCGCCGGCACGACGAACACGGGCGCGGTCGATCCGCTTGATGCGATCGCCAACCTCTGCGCCCGCGACAACATCTGGCATCACATTGACGGCGCGTACGGCGCGTTCTTCTATCTGTGCAACGAGCTGCGCGACACCTTGCGCGGGCTGCCGCGCGCCGATTCGCTGACGCTCGATCCGCACAAAGGCATGTTTCTACCGTACGGCACGGGCGCGCTGCTCGTGCGCGACGGGGCGGCGCTGCGCGCGGCGCACGAGGCGACGGCGGCGTATTTGCCCGCGATGCCGCATCCCGAGGACTTTTACGATCCAAGTCAGCACGGGCCCGAGCTGTCGCGCGGATTTCCCGGATTGCGCGTGTGGCTGTCCGTGAAGCTGTACGGCGCGGCGGCGTTTCGCGAGGCCGTCGCGGAAAAGCGCGCGCTGACGCTCGAAGCCGCCCGCCGAGTGGCCGGGTTGCCCGGGATGGTGATGGACGTGGAGCCGCAGTTGTCGCTGTTCGCCTTTCACCTGACGTGGCCGGGCGCGTCAGCGTCCGCCGAGGATGCGGCGACCAAAGCGCTGATGGACAAGATCACGGCGCGGGGACGTGTGATGGTGACGGGGTGCACGACGCACGGACGGTATCTGGGCCGCGTGTGCATCCTCAACTTCCGCACGCATCAACAACAGATTGACGCGTTGGTCGAAGACATGGCTGCGGTCATCACGGAATTGCGGGAAGGCAGAAAGGCAGGAGGGCAGGATTGAGCGACGCTGGCCTCTCTCATCGGGCCCGGCTCCGCGCCATTGCGATCGCCGCCATGCGCGCGCGAGGCCTCGACCCCGACTTTCCGCCTGACGCACTGGCGGCCGCCGCCGCGCTGAAGGGCGCGCCGCGGTCGACCGAGGAGCCCGTGCGCGATCTGCGGTCGCTCTTGTGGTGCTCGATCGACAACGACGAGTCGCGCGATCTGGATCAGTTGTCCGTCGCCGAGGTGTTGTCCAACGGTGACGTCAAAGTGCTCGTGTCGATCGCCGACGTCGATGCGGCGGTGCCGAAAGGCTCGCCCGTTGATCGCCACGCGGCCAACAACACGACGTCCGTGTACACGCCGGCCGTGATCTTTCCAATGCTGCCCGAGCGGCTCTCGACGGACCTCACGTCTCTCGCCGATCAACAAGAGCGTCTCTCGATTGTGATCGAGTCCGTCGTCGGGTCCGATGGCCGGCTGAAATCGTCTTCGTCTTCGTCTGACGTCTACGGCGCGATGGTGTGCAATCGCGCGAAGCTCGCCTACAACGCCGTCGGCGTGTGGCTCGCCGGGAACGGTCCGCTTCCCAAGGCGGCCGCGGCCGTGTCCGGGATGGACGATCAATTGCGGGTCCAGGATCGTGTCGCGCAGGCGCTTGCCAGCGTACGGCACGAACACGGCGCGCTCGAATTCGAAACGGCGGACGTCGAGCACGTGTTCGAGGGCGACACGCTCCGCGAGGTGCGCCCGGACGCGCGGAATCGGGCGAAGGCGCTGATCGAGAACCTGATGATCGCCGCCAACGGCGTCGTCGCCCGGTTTTTGCACGCCCGCGGCTTTCCGTCGATCCGCCGCGTCGTGCGATCGCCGGAGCGATGGGATCGCATTCGCGCGCTGGCGGTCCAGCTCGGCGACACGCTGCCGCCAAGCGCGGATTCGCAGGCGCTGGCCGGATTCTTGTCGCGGCGGAAGCAGGCCGCCCCCGCGGCGTTTGCCGATCTCTCCCACACAGTCATTCGTCTGCTCGGTCCCGGCGAGTATGTGGTCGATCCGCCTGGCCCTGGAAACAATGCGCCGCCGGGACATTTTGGCCTCGCGGTGAAAGACTACACGCACTCGACGGCGCCGAATCGCCGGTATCCCGATCTGATCACGCAGCGGCTGATCAAGGCGTCGCTGGCTGGACGAGCTCGAGCGGCTGGCGCCGCATTGCACGCAGCAGGAAGACAACGCGAACCGGGTCGAGCGGCAGGTGCGAAAGTCCGCGGTCGCGATGCTCGTCGAATCGCGCGTGGGTCAGCAGTTCGACGCCGTCGTCACGGGCGCCTCCGACAAGGGCACGTTCGTGCGCGTCGCCGTGCCGCCGATTGAAGGGAAGCTGATGCGGGGCGAGCGCGGATTGGACGTCGGCGATCGCGTGCGCGTCCGGCTGGTCGAAGTCGACGTCGATCGCGGCTACATCGACTTCGTCGCCGTGCGGTAGTGTCCGGCTTCAGCCGGACCTCAGAACTTGAACCGGTATCCGATGATCCCTTTCACGATCCACTGCTCGCTCGTCCCGGTCAGCCCGTGGCCGACGCCGAAGTTGATTTCCCAGTCGGGCGAGACATCAAGATCGGCGGCGCCGAAGAGAATGTGGTGCTGATCCGACAGCGGATCGAAGTGCTTGATCGTTCCGGTCTCCGAGTAGTACTCGACGCCCGCCTGCACCTGCATGGTGAAATTCCAACCGGCCTTGCCGATCGGTTCGAAGCTCGGCGCCGTTCCCGCATCGGGACCCTTGACGGCGAGCGACATGTCCGGGTTGATCGAAAGGTAGAGTCGTCCCTGTTCGCGCGCGAGGATCGGCCGGATCTCGAGCGTCTGGCTGTTCGGATCGAAGCCCTCCTGGTTCCAGGCGTACTCCAGGCTCAGACTGAACTTGAACGGAAAGCTTTCGGCCTCAGGCACGCTGAAGCGCGGACGGATGTGGAAGCCGGTGAACTTGTAGCCGACATCCGGCACGTACGCCGTTTCGAGATAGAAGCCGGTTTCGAAACGCTTCGTCCAGCCGTGCGTGATTTCGAGCGTTTCGTGGAACTGATGATGATTGCCGTACACGCCGCCGGTGTCGATGCCTTTCGTGCCGCTCGGGACGAAGTTGGTGTGGAACTCGAACATCGTGCGTCCGGGTTCCATCGTGTCGTACGGGTAGACCTGGATCTCGAACACGTCCTGCGCGTGCGCGCGCGCGGGCGCGGCGCTCCACACGAGGAGCGCGGCCGCAAGAATTCGTAAGAGCGATCGCACGATGTGGCGGAACGATACCACGGGCGCTCTTGCCGGGAGGGACGGCCGGGCATAGACTCTCGCGTGGAGGTGCACTGTGACAGACGCTCAAAAATGCGCGCATCCGGCATGCAACTGCACGGTGCCGAAGAGCGGGGAATACGGCAAGTACTGCAGCGAGTACTGCAAGGAAAAGGGGCAGCAGACCGAGCTGCGCTGCGAATGCCGGCACCCGGCGTGCCGGTGACGCCAGGCGCTCACGCTGAAGCCACTCGCGTTGCCGCTCACCGGCCGGGAAAGTCGGGTTTCGTGTCTCTGAGAATCTCGAAGATGGCGCGCCGATCATCGGCGGTAAGACGTGCGTGCGCGGCGTGTGCGTCGTTCCCCGACAGGATGTCGAGCATCCGGCGGTACACTGCGTTCTTCACGGGCGGCGACAATCCGTCGAACGCTTCGGAATACACCATGTAGCTGCACGGGTACCGCAGCAGGCGGTTGACGAGGTCCAGTTGTCCCAACGAACGACCGTGACGATCCTTCGGAGTCCTGGACTCGAGATGCTCCGCAAACCCCTGGCGCGGCGTCAGCGGCGTGGAGAGTCGAGCTTCGTCCACGAACAGAAGGTAGTCGGCCAGCTCGTTGACGAGGCGACGAACGGTGCCGTCCGATTCGCTCGCGCGACCGTTGCTCGACGCGACGCGCGACTCCCAGTTCAGCCTGGTCAGCAGATTGATCGTGTGCACCTGGTGATCGAAGACAAGCAGCGCGACAATGTCGCTCGACGGCGAAAGGTAGCCGCGCGTTTCGGGCGAGCTGTTGATCCAGTCGATGAAGACCCCGTTCGACGTGTTGCCTCGTCCCGAGAACGTGATGTTTCCCAGGTGCGCCCTGGTTGCGTACGGCGCCGCCACACCCTCTGAAGTGACGTACCACCCGCCCCAGCGATCGGGGTGCGGCGTCTCATGAGTCACGTCATTGCTGCCGAGCTGCGGCATCACGTTCCCGTCATCGTCCACGGCGTTGCTGCGCGTGATCATCCCCGGCACGTTGAGCGTGCTCGCCGACACATGGCAGGCGAGACAACTCGTCCGTCGAGTGAAGACGGGCACGGCGCTCGCCTGGTCGAGCGTGTAGAACACCACGCCCTGTTGAGGATCGTGGGCCGCGAGCTCGATGTCGGGAGCGCCCGGGACGTAGCCGACGACGACTGATTCGTTGAAGAAGAGGGCGCGCGGGTTTTGCGGGCTGATGTAGGCGCGCTGCACGCCGGTTTTCGAAAACACCAGCATCTGCGATTCGACCGGCACGCCGAGGGCTTCGAGAACGGGAAGCAGATAGCCGGTCCGAGGATCGCGCTGGAGGGATCGTCCGCTCTGAGTGAGTGTCTGATTCAGCTTCGCCACGCGATCGGTCGTTGACCGCATGGCGTACTGAATGGCGGGATGCTGGTCCAGGACTTCGGCCCAGGGCTCCGGCTTCTGGCCGGACGCCGGCGCGCTGCTGGCGATCGCAATGCCGAGCGCCGCGGCGCACGCCAGCAGTCGACCGCCCCAGGTTCCACTCATCGGTTCATCTTACCCCCAGACCGCACGCTGCGATGGTGATGGAACTCGTAGCGCGAGCCTTTCAGGCGAGCGTTGGGCAAATTGAGTCGTAGCGCGCTTGTTCGGCCGACGCTCGGCAAACGGGAGAGCGAAGGCTTCATGATCGCCGTGCGACCGGCGCCGCTTCGGGCGCGCGGTTCGACCGCTCGAACAACACGCGGCGCCAGCGACCTTGTCTCAACTGCTAACCCACGTACGCGGCACAAGAAGTGCCGCGTGAGG
>JACPZV010000390.1 GCA_016195295.1 Acidobacteriota bacterium | reverse complement strand
TGCTGAACACGCGGCCCTGCTCGTGCGCGTCACGGCGCGAATTTCCGCGGGTATCCTGGCCGCGGATCTGCTGGTCGCGGCTCGACGGGTTGGCTCGGCTGAAGCCGGACGCCACGCACGGTCGGCCGACATCGCGACATTTGCGGCGTTCATCGTGTCGCACACTATTCACTTCATCTGCGTCGGGCTCCTCACCGTCGCGACCGCCGGCGAGAACGTCCGCATTCGGGGCGGCCCGATTCCGGTGGTGGCGTTCGGGCTGCTCTTCTACGTGGCTTGTCTCGCCGTGCTTCACGTGAAGCGACGGCCCGCGGCGCGGTGGACCAACGCGCGTGACCTGCGGCTGGAGACGTGGCTCGTGCTCGCCTTGTGGGTGACGTTCTTTCAAGCGTACGCCACGCGTTTTCTCCAGTCGTGGCTCTTCACTGTGCTGGCGGCCGGACTCGCGTATTCCGTTGCGCGGTTCGTCGCGCGCGCCCTAAGATCGAACGCTCAATTGAGGGCTTCTTCATGACCATCATCCGACCTGCGCGTCATCTGACCTTTGGCGCCGCGTTCGCGCTCGTCCTGGCGGCGCTCGTGACGCGCTCTGAAACGACCCTCGGTGCGCAAGGCAAAGCGCCGGCGTCGCCGATGTCGCCAACGCAGCCCTTCGTGCGCGATCCGAAGATCGCGATCGATCAGGATTACACAGCGAAGATCAAGGAGTACACGACCGAGCCGTTCTTCACGTCGCCGCTCGTGGACTACCTGCCCGCGTCGAAGACGGTGCCGACGCCGAAGGCCGTGCTGGGCGACGTCGCCGGGGCGCCCGGCAAGCTGCCGTACGCCGAAGAGGTCTACGCCTACATGCGGATGCTCGAGAAAGCCGCGCCGACGCGTGTGAAGGTGATGAGCATCGGCAGGACGGAAGAGGGTCGCGAGATGATCGCCGTTGCGATCGCGTCGGACGCGATCATGGCGAAGCTCGATGAGAATCGCGCGCGGCTCGCGAAGCTCGGCGATCCGCGGACGCTCAACATGGACGACGCGCAGGCCGAGGCGCTCGTCAACGCGTCGACGCCGATCTACTACATCACCGGCACGATTCACTCGCCGGAAACCGGCGCGCCCACCGCACTGATGGAGCTGGCCTACCGCCTGGTTGTCGACGATCACGAGTACATCAAAGCAATCCGGAACAACCTGATCACGCTCGTTACGCCGGTGATTGAAGTCGACGGTCGCGACAAGATGGTGGACGTCTACAAGTGGCATCTCGCGCACCCCGGACAGAACTATCCGGGCCTCGTCTACTGGGGCAAGTACGTCGCGCACGACAACAACCGCGACGCGATGGGCGTCACGCTCAAGCTGACCGAGAACGTGATGAACGCGTACATCCAGTGGCACCCGCAGGTGCTGCACGATCTGCACGAGTCGGTGCCGTATCTGTACGACAACACGGTCGGCGACGGCCCGTACAACGCGTGGATCGATCCCATTCTCGCGGACGAGTGGGAAATGATCGGCTGGAACAACGTCTCCGAGATGACGAAGTTCGGCATGCCGGGCGTCTTCACACACGGCAACTTCGACACGTGGTCGCCCGGCTACCTGATGTTCATCGCCGCGCTGCACAACGGCATCAGCCGGCTGTACGAAACGTTCGGCAACGGCGGCGCCGACACGGTGACGCGCGAGCTGCGGCCCGACGAATACGCGCGGACGTGGTACAAACAGAATCCGCCGCTGCCGAAGACGACCTGGTCGCAGCGCAACAACAACAACTACGAACAGACCGGACTGCTGACGTCGCTGCACTACTTCGCGGGCAACGGAAAACTGTTCCTGCGCAACTACTACCTGAAGAGCAAGCGATCGATCCTGAAGGCGAAGACCGAAGGCCCCGCGGCGTACGTGTTGCCCGCAGACGATGCTCGTCCGGGCGCGCAGGCCGAGCTGCTGCGCGTGCTGCAGAAGCAAGGCGTCGAGATTTCGCGAGCGACCTCGTCGTTCACGGTGACGCTGCCCGCGAAGCGCCCGAACGGACGCGGAACGGCGACGACGACGAATGATGGGCGAGATGGGGCGGGTGTGGCAGGTGGGGCGGGTGGGCCCAGCGCGCAGGAACGTAGCGCGAGCCTTTCAGGCGAGCGGAACTCCGGCGGGCCGCAGGAGCCTCAGGGCGGGCGCGGCGCTGCGGCGTCCACTGAACCGCCGAGGCCGACAACGCGCACCTTCGCCGCCGGCTCGTACATCGTGCGGATGGATCAACCGTACAGCCGCATCGCGGATTCGCTCCTCGACTACCAGTATTGGTCCCCGAACGATCCGCAGAAGACGCCGTACGACGACACGGGCTGGACGTTCCCCGAGCTGTTCAACGTCCAGGCCGTCCGTGTCACCGACGTGAAAGTGCTCGACGCGCCGATTGAAAAAGTGAATGGCGACCTTCGCCCAAAGGGCGGCGTCACCGACCCCTCGACTTCGCTCGGGGCAGGTCCCTCGACTTCGCTCGGGGCAGGCACGGGCTCGGTGTTCCTCCTGAATCACAACGCCGACGTCGCGCTCGTCACGCTGCGCTACAAGTTCAAGGACGCCTCGTTCGAAGCGGCGGAAGAAGCGTTCGAGGCCGCCGGCAAGAAATTCAACCGCGGATCGTTCGTCATCAAGAACGTCGCACAGGCCGATCTCCAACGAGCCGCGACGGACCTCGGTCTCCAGATCGTCGCCGTCAACGCCGCGCCGTCAGTGAAGACGCATCCGGTCCGCACGCCGCGGGTCGCGATTCTTCACACGTGGCTGACGACGCAGACCGAAGGTTGGTGGCGGCAGGCGTTCGACAACGCACAGGTGCCGTTCACCTACCTCAGCACGCAGCAGGTGGCCGCAGACGGCGACCTCCGCTCGCGTTTCGACGCCATCGTGTTTCCGCCCGTCGGGCGCGGACCGGAAGCCATCGTGAACGGGATGGCGATGTGGGGCAATCCGCTGCCGTGGAAGAAGACGCCGGAGACGCCGAATCTCGGATCGGAAGATCAGACCGACGACATGCGACCGGGCCTCGGCTGGATCGGCGTCGCGCACTTGCAGGATTTCGTGAAGCGCGGCGGCTTGCTGCTGACCGTGATGGACACCGCCGACCTCGCCGTGTCGAGCGGATTCACGCCGGGTCTGTCGATTGCGGCGCGCCAGCGCCTGCGCATCGTCGGCAGCGTCGTCCGGTCGAAGATGGTCGACGCGACGAGTCCGGGCAATCGGCCGACGGGACGCGGCACGCAGGACGATCTGGACGTCCCGCAAGGACGCACGGCGATCGAGGCACCCCGTGAAGAACGCACCGACGTGTGGACGGCGACGCCGCTGACCGACGAGCAATTGCGCAACGGCATCAACGTGATTCCGCCCTCGGCGCGGCCGCGCGTCGTGCTGCGGTACGCCGACACGCGCGACCTGCTCGTGTCGGGCCTCGTCGAGAACGGGGGCGAGATCGCGCAGCACGCGGCGGTGGTCGACGTGCCGCTCGACAAAGGACACGTCGTTGTCTTTTCGAATAACCCGATGTGGCGCGGGGAGACACAAGGCAGCTATTTCCTCGTGTACAACGCGCTGCTGAACTTTGATCAGTTGGATGCTGGAAGAAAACTCGAAGTCAGGTAGGGTGGGTACGGCAGCGTGAGATACGTAGGGCGGGTCCTTCTGGACCCGCCTGAGCCGGGTCCGAAAGGACCCGGCCTACAAGTCCATCTGCGGCGTCTAATATTCCCGAGGTCTTCCATGTCGCGAGCGTCTCTTTGCCTCGTGGCCCTTCTTCTGTTGCCGCTCCTTCTTCGCGCCCAGGCGCCTGTGCGCGACAATCCCACTCCAATCGGCGGTACCGCGAGGATCCGCGGGCGCGTCGTCGACGCGGCAAGCGGCCGTCCTCTCGCGCGCGTCGAACGGCCAGACGCTCGAGAACATCAATCTCAGCCTCAGGCGCGCCGGCGTCGTCGCTGGAAAAATCGTCGACGAGTTCGGCGATCCTGTGACGGACGTCTTCTGTTGATCTGAGACTGAATAGCGCGAGTTGAAATTTCTGCGGCGCCGCGCGGTGATCCTGGAGGCGGCGAAGATCGCGGTCAACTGATTCGCCTCGTCAAGAAGATCGACTGCCGGCTGTCGTTTCGAGATGCCGTCGGCGGTCAGAATCTCCAGCCAGAGGGCAAACCGCTTCGTCCGGGCCTTCAACTCCTCAGCTTTCGGATTCGTCACGCCTGCGGTCAGTGCCAGCGGCGTGCCAGCCTCAGGGACCGTCGCCCGCCTCAGCGGGAACAATTCGACATCAACTCTGAAATCCGCGATCAATCTGAAATCTGACTTCAATCTGAAATCTGCACTCTGAAATCTGAAATCTCTTCCGGCGCGTAGAACCAATGAACACGCGCCGCGCCCGTGCGGCAGGAGGTGATCTGTGAAGAAGTTAACGGTCCCCGCGATCGCGGCCGTGCTGGCGATCGCATGGACATGGCCGGGGCCGCTTCGCGCCTCGAGTCATCGCGAAGCGCCGCTCATCAGCCAGGATCCCCTGGCGGACAACACGGACGTGTACGCGTTCATCAGCGCGCAGAACCCCGACCGGGTAACGCTCATCGCCAACTTTATTCCGTTCGAGGCGGCTTACGGCGGGCCGAACTTCTTCAAGTTCGACGACAACGTCCTCTACGAAATCATGATCGACAACGACGGGGACGCCGTCGAGGACGTGACCTACCAGTTCCGGTTCAAGACCGACGTGCGGAACCCGAACACGTTCCTCTACAACACCGGACCCATCACGTCGCTCGACTCGACGAACTGGAGCGTCCGCCAGACGTACTCGATCACGCGAATCGACGGTCCGCGCCGCCGACGCCGCCCGTCAACGTGGGCGCCCGCTCGACGCCGAACTACGAAGCGCTCGCGGCCGCGGCCGTGCAGCAGCTGCCGAACAACTCGCAGGTCTTCGCCGGGCAGCGCGACGATCCGTTCTTCGTGGAACTCAACGTGTTCGACCTGCTCAACGTCCCTCCGGTCAACAAGAATCCAGTCGATTCACTCGCCGGGTACAACGTGCACACGATCGCGCTGCAGGTGCCGATCGCCTCGGTGACGCACAGCGGCACGCGACCGGCCACGACCTCGGATCCAAACGCGGTGATTGGCGTCTGGTCGACGGCGAGCCGGCCCTCGGTGACCAGCCGCGGTGGCGGGCAGGAACGATACTCGGACCGCTGGGTGCAGGTCTCCCGATTGGGCAATCCGCTCGTCAACGAAGTGGTGATCCCGCGCGGCACCAAGGACGTGTTCAACGCGCTCGAACCCACGGGCGACGGCGCGGCGCTGGGATTCGTCACGGATCCGGAAGTGCCGAAGCTGCTCAGTCTGCTTTTCGGCGTGCAGTCGCCGCCGGCGCCCAGAAACGATCTCGTGACGATCTTTCTCAAAGGCATCCCGGGAATCAATCAGCCGTCGAACGTCACGCCGTCGGAAATGCTCCGCCTGAACGTCGCGATTCCGCCGTCCGCGAATCCGAATCCGCTCGGCGTCCTCGGCGGCGACCTGCAAGGCTTCCCCAACGGGCGGCGCTTGACCGACGACGTCGTCGACATCGCGCTCCGGGCGATGGCGGGCGCCACGGTCCTCACACCGCAATTCAACGTCGGCATCAACGCGCAGCTCGGCGACGGCGTCAACGCGAACGACAAGCCGTTCCTCGCGACGTTCCCGTACGTGGCGACGCCGACCGCCGGCAACAAGTAGAGGCGACGATCATGAGCACACACGTCATTCGAACGCTCGAGGCCGCGCTGATCGTCGGCGCCGCCGTCCTGGCCACGCCGTCGGTCGCGCGCGCCGACGATTGGAATAATTGGTTTGTCTCACCGTTCATCGGCGCGCAGCTGGGCGGCGACGCGCCTCGCACGAGTCCCGCCGTCGGCGTGTCCGGCGGCTGGATGGGCAGCCGTGTCGGCGGCGAGTTCGACCTCGGCTACGGCCCGGAGTTCTTCGATCAGAACGGCTTCATCACCGATCGCCGGATGATCACGATGATGGGCAACGCGATCGCGCCGATCCCCTGGGTCCACAGCGAGATATTCAAGCCGTACATCGTCGGCGGTCTCGGGGTTCTCAAGCCGAAGCTGTCCGAAGCCGGCGGCATCTTCGCGCTCGACGCGCGGAAATTCGGCATGGATCTCGGCGGCGGCGTGATGACCTTCGTCAATCCGCACGTCGGTCTGCGCGGCGACGTCCGCTACTTCCGCGGTCTGCGGAAGAGCGACGCCGACACGAACGACTTCGGTCTGGACCTGTCCACGTTCCATTTCTGGCGCGTGTCGGCCGGGCTGGTGACGCGGTTCTGAGGACGGCGATGGCGCGCTTCATTCGTCGCGTCCCGGCGGCAACGTGGTTCGGCGCGGGGGCGGTTCTGGTGGCGGCGGCTCTCGTGGCGGCTGCGTGGTGGGCGCAGGCCGGTCGCAACGAGACGCGATCGATCGCCCTGCCGCCACTCGGGACGCCTGGCGCTCCCGGCACCGCACGCGCGGATCTCGATCGCACCATCGCGACCATGGAAGCGCGGCTCGCGCGAACGCCGTACGACGGCGCGGCGGCCGTGACGCTGGCGGACGCGCTGCTCCGCGAGACGCGCGTGACGGGCAACGCCGGCCTCGCGATGCGCGCCGAGTCGGCGCTCACGACGGTCCTCGAGAGCGAGCCCGTGGACTACGACGCGCGGCGGATGCTGGCGGCGGTTTACCTGTCGCAACACCGCTTCCGCGACGCGATCCGCGAGGCCGAACGCTGTCAGCACACGCGTGCAACTGACGCCTGGACGTTCGGTGTCCTCGGCGACGCGCACCTCGAGCTGGGCGACTACGACGAAGCGTTCGCGGCGTTCGACCGCATGGCCGCACTGCGGCCGAATGCGGCGTCGTATGCCCGCGCCTCCTACGCGCGCGAGCTGCAGGGCGATCTCGATGGCGCGCTTCGGCTGATGCAGATGTCGGCCGAGGCGACGACCCCGCAGGATCCCGAGTCGCTGGCGTGGCACCACGCGCAGATCGGTCACCTCTATCTCGAATTGAATCGCACAGACGAAGCGGCGCGGGCCTACGAGCATGCGGACTTCGTATTTCCCGGCCATCCGTTCGCGACCGACGGCCTCGCCCGTGTTGAGGCGGCGCGTGGCCACCGCGGTTCCGCGCTCGATCTCGTCTTGAAACGGTTGGCGAGCGCGCCTTCACCAGACGACGCCGCGTTCGCCGGCGACCTGTTCGAGGGACTCGGACGTCGCGAGGAAGCAGAGCGGCAGTACTTGCTTGCCGAGGCGGGCTGGCGTACGGATGCGCCCGAGCCGGCGAAACTGGCGCGCTTTCTCGCCGAGCACGACCGCCACGTCGATGAAGCAGTCCGCCTTGCGGAACAGGCGTCGACAGTTCGCCACGACATCTTCACGGACGACGCGCTTGCGTGGGCGTACTTCAAGCAGGGCCGCGTGACCGATGCGCAGGTCGCGATCGCGCGCGCGCTTCGCACGGGCACGCGCGATCGAGACATTCGACGCCATGCGGCCGCAATTGACACCGCGGGCGCCTCACGCATGGCTCGGCGATGAATCGTCTGCGCGCGATCGCCGTCGCCGCGATCGGTCTGGTCGCGTTCGTCCGGCCGGCACTGGCGCATCCTCCGGGAACGACCACGGTCGACCTCGTGCTGCACGATGGCAGATTCAACGCGTCGATCACGATCGACGCCGACGCACTGCGCCTGAAGCCGGCGGCGCTGCAGCGTCCGATCGTCGATCTCGCTGGAATCGCTTTCGACGGCGTCTCCGTCACACCGGCCGTCGAGACCACGACTTCGCCGGACGGTCAGACGACCGTCGTCACGCTCAGTGGCGACGTCCCGCCTGATGCAACCAGCGTCACATGGAAGTCGTCCCTGGTGTACGGCGCGTATCTGCTCACGATTCGTGATGGAGGCGACGCGCCACGCGCCCAGTGGTTGCAAGGGCTTCAGCCGAGCACGCCGTACGCGTTGCGCTCGTCACACGACGTCCGATCGCGCAATAACATCCTGTTCGCGCTCGCCCTCTCGGCGTCGGCGCTTCTGCTGCCGCGAGCTGTAAAGCGCTGAGGATTGCAGATTTCAGAACGCATCCCCTCTCCAGTACAGCACGTCCTCTGCGCACAGCGTCAGCGCAGTCTCTCCCTGCTTCGTCAACGGCTTCACCATCATCACTTCGGCCGAGTGTTGCTCGCTGGTGATGACGATTTGCGGCGGGCGGAATCCAGCGGGCAACCACCCGCGGATGACGGGCCGATGCTCGGCGGAATCACGGGCGATGAGGACCTGGAGAATCGCGCCAGCGCGCGCGCCGGTCGGATCGCGATCGCCGCACTCCTCGATCGTCCACGTGACCGCCTGTCCCGATCGATCCACGCTGACGACGACATACGCCACCGCCGAGCCGCCTTCTTCGGCGACGAAGAACTGCAGCGCGCGTACGCCGGGACGGCCGAGACCGGCACGCAGTCGTTTCTTCGCGATGGCGTAGTGGATGAGATCGCGGTCGCGGTCCAGATGAAAGCGAAACGGCGCCGCGCGTGCCTGGCCGATCGCCACGAGCGCCGGGATATCGCGATCGTCGCCGAACCGCACCCACGTGGCCGGCGCGCCGTGCCGATCCGATTCGACGACGCGCAGCTGCACATCGGTCGTGGGAATCGGCGCAAAGCCGAGGCGTGCGTAGTAGTCCGGACCGATTTCCGAAAACAGCAGCGCAAGGCCGGCGCCCTCCGCGGACGCGCGCTCGAGCACGCGCGCGATCACGTCTGCCGCCGCGCCGCGGCGCCGCAAGTTTGGCTGCGTGAACACGGCGCCGATGCCCGCCACGCGGAGCGATCGGCCGTCGAGGGTCGCGTCGAACATGTACAGCTTCACGCTGGCTCGGACCTCGCCTCGATCGACCAACGCGAACCGGGACAATTGCGCGCGGCCCCACGGCGTGCCGAGCTGCCCCGCGTAGTAACGCGTGTACGCCTGGCGACCCAGGCCTTCGTGCCAGATCTCGTACGTCGCGTCCAAGATTTCGTCGAGAATCGGACCTTCGGCGGGGGCAAGTTCTGCCATGTGGGCCGCGCGATTGTATGGCAGTTTTTAACATCCGCCGGGTCCCACCTGTCTAACTTTGACAGTTGGGAGAGGTGTTGATGAACGGCCGAGGTCGGTCTGTCCTCTTTTGTGTTGCCCTGATGGGCCTGTACGGGGGACGGGAGTCGGTACAGGGACTCCCGTCCCCCACCGACGACGACAAGGCGATCGTCCACGTGTTGAACCGGATCGGCTTCGGCCCCCGGCCCGGCGACGTGGAGCGCGTGCGCGCGATCGGGCTGGCGCGCTACATCGACGATCAGCTCCACCCCGAACGCGTTCCCGACAGCGCGGTCCTCGCGCGGCTCGCGCCGCTCACGACGATCGCGATGAGCGCGGGCGAAATTGCCGAGCGATACGAGCGGCCGACGATGGAAGCGCGGCAGGCGCGGCAGCGGAACACGGCGAACGCCGCCGCCTCGAATTCGCCCGATCCACCGATGGTCGATCCCGTTCAGCAGAAAGCCAACAGCCTCGTGTTCGAATTGTCCGAGCACAAAGTGCTGCGCGCCGTCTACAGCGAGCGCCAGTTGCAGGAAGTGCTCACCGATTTCTGGTTCAACCACTTCAACGTGGACGCGCGCAAAGGGCGGGACCGTTTCATGGTGACCGAGTACGAGCGCGAAACGATCCGGCCGCACGTCCTCGGCAGATTCCGCGATCTCCTCGAGGCGACCGCGAAGAGTCCGGCGATGCTCTTCTATCTCGACAACTGGCTGAGCGCCGATCCGAACGGGCCTCATCCAGAGTTCAGGCCCCCGGCCATCGTCGGCGGCCGGTTAGGCGGTGCGATGTTCCTGCCTCTGCCCGTGCGGCCGCAGGGACCAAATGCGCCCATGGGCCTGAACGAGAACTACGGTCGCGAGCTGATGGAGCTGCACACGCTGGGCGTCGACGGCGGCTACACGCAGAAGGACGTCGTCGAGGTCGCGCGCGCGTTCACGGGTTGGACGATGCCGAATCCGCGGCAGGGCCACGGCTTCAGATTCGACCCGCGCCTTCACGATCCGGGAGAGAAGGTCGTCCTCGGCCACAGAATCAAAGCCGGCGGCGGGGAGTCCGACGGCGAGCAAGTGCTGGAGATCCTCGCGAAACATCGGTCGACCGCGACGTTCATCGCGACGAAGCTCGTGCGGCGGTTCGTCAGCGACACGCCGCCGCCGGGACTGGTCGCGCGCGGCGCGGCGCGGTTCCGCGACACCGACGGCGATCTGCGCGAGGTGACGCGCGCGATCCTGACGTCGCCGGAGTTCCTGTCACCGGACGCGTACGGCGCGAAGGTGAAGACGCCGTTCGAATTCGTCGCGAGCGCCGTGCGCGCGACCGGCGCGGACGCGCAAGACGCGCGGCCGCTGGTGCGCGCGCTCCAGCAACTCGGGATGCCGCTCTACCAGTGTCAGCCGCCGACCGGCTACAAGGACACCGCCGACGCGTGGGTGAACGCCGGCGCGCTGGTGACTCGCATGAACTTCGCGGCGCAGTTGGCCGGCAACAAGCTCCCAGGCACGACGATCACGACGATCACGACGATCGTGACAGGAGACGAAGCACCCAACGATGTGGCGCTGCGACTTGGTGGACCGGAGTTTCAGAAAAAGTGAATTGGGTAAGTGGGTGGTTGGGTAATTGGGTAACGGCTGAGAGGGTCTCATGATCTCGCGAAGAGTGTTTCTGAAAAACGGCGCGTTCGGGTTCGTGAGCCTCGGCTTCGCGCCGTCGTTTCTTCAGCGAACCGCGATGGCCGCCGGCGCGGGCCGGTCGAAGCAGCTGATTGCGATCTTTCAACGCGGCGCCGTGGACGGCTTGAGCGTCGTCGTGCCGTTCGGCGAGGCCGATTACTATCGCGCGCGGCCGAGCATCGCGATTCCGCGGCCCAGCTCCAGCGATCGCGACCACGCCGCGATCGATCTCGACGGCTTCTTCGGCTTCAACCCGCGCCTGCAACCCCTGAAACCGCTGTGGGACGCGCGACAGCTCGCCATCGTCCACGCGTGCGGATCGCCGGACAGCACGCGGTCGCACTTCGACGCGCAGGACTACATGGAGACGGCCACGCCCGGCGTGAAGAACACGGCGGACGGCTGGTTGAACCGGTATCTGCAGACGCGGCGCGCCGAACACGTCACGCCGTTTCGCGCCGTCGCGCTCACGCCGCAGATGCCGCGCATGCTGCAGGGCGCCGCGCCCGCGCTGGCGGTCAGTCAGCTCGGGCAGTTCGGGATCCGCGCCGGCCAGGCCAGCGACGCGCTCGCCGCTTCTTTTGAGTCGCAATACGCCGCCGCTGCGGATCGACTGCTCAACGGCACCGACCGCGACGCGTTCAACGCGATCAAGATGCTGAAGACGACGGACCCTTCGAAGTACGAGCCGGAACACGGCGCCGACTACCCGCGCAGTCCGTTCGGCCAGGCGCTCAGGCAGATCGCGCAGCTCACCAAAGCCAACCTCGGCCTCGAGGTCGCGTTTGCGGACATCGGCGGCTGGGATACGCACGTCAACCAAGGCGCGGCACAGGGACAGCTCGCCAATCGCCTCGACGATTTCTCGCGATCGATTGCCGCGCTCGTCGTCGACCTCGGCGATCGGATGGCGGACACGGTGATCCTGACGATGTCCGAGTTCGGGCGGGCGGTGAACGAAAACGGGAACCGCGGAACGGATCACGGGCACGGCAACGCGATGATCGTCATCGGCGGCGACGTGCGCGGTGGCCGCGTGTACGGCCGATGGCCGGGCCTAGCCGTCGAACAACGATACGAACGCCGCGATCTCGCGGTGACCACCGATTTCCGCGACGTGTTCGGCGAGATCGTCGTCAGGCATCTCGGCGTCGCGAACGCCGGTCCGATTTTCCCGGGCTACGCCATCCGGCCGTCGCAGTTTCCGGGACTGTTTGCGTAGACGGATTATCACGAAGGCACGAAGGACGTGGTCTTCGTGTCTTCGTGATGAAGCAGCGTGCTAGAGTACGACGGTGCTCCTGGGCGATCTTCCGACACCTCAAGTTCTCATCGATCGACCGCGCCTCTTCGCCAACATCGATCGCGTTCAACACCTCGCGGACGCGGCTGGCGTCAAGCTCCCGTATCGCGCCGTGCAAAATGTTACCGAGGGAAGATACGTCGCGCCAAAACTCCTGTTACCGATACCAGTGTCAAGAAGGAGGGCACTGGCGTGGGACCGGAGGCGCAACGAGAGTATCTGGCGCGGATGCGGGAGCGG
>JACPZV010000050.1 GCA_016195295.1 Acidobacteriota bacterium | reverse complement strand
CTCGGGACCGTGGCCGCCGAGCACGTCGCCGACGATCATCGAGAAGCCGCCGAAGGCGGCGACATCGGCGGGGCCTCCGTGCAGGCCAATCTGCACGCCGCCGTCGATCGCGAAACGGGTGCCGATCTGGTAGATGCCGCCCGCATCAATCGCGGCCACATGGCCGCCGTCGGCGTCCTGCTGCGAGAACCAGTATGTTTCGACGTACGGATTCCAGTTGTCCGTGGCCGCCACGCTGACCGAGATCGAGGCGAGATGCTGGACGAAATGCGGCTGGTCACCGCCGGCGCCGATCGCGCCGACGCCGTAATTGACGTCCGCATGCCAATGCCGTCCGATGTCGGTACCAGTGAGCACGACCACGGTGAAGTCCGCGTCGCCGGATCCGAGGCCCCTGTCCGCGCTCGCGGTGGGGAGATTCACGGTCGGTAGAATCGAAAGAACGGGGATGCCGCCGGGGTCCGCCCACAGACGCAGCTTCGCGCCGAGCTGCGTGTTGCCGACGCCCGTTTGTCGCGTGACGCCGTCGGTCTGCGACAGCAGGCCGTCGGTCCCTACGCGCAGCTCCAGCCACTCGCTCACGCCGACGCGCGCCGTAAACGGCGATCCGAACGCCTGTTGTCCGGGCGTGGTGCGCGTGAACAGTCCCCCGACTTCGATCTGCAGCAAGCCGATGTCGACGATGTGCGTGCCGTTGGTCACGTCGGGGCGGTCGGGTTCGATGACTTCCTGGGCGCGCACACGCGTCGCGAGACAGACCGTGCAGAAGCCGGCGAGCGCCGTGCGCCGCATGCCGCCGCGTCCACGCAGGATCACCGTTCGAGTTCGACGAGCAGTTTCGACGCCGCGCGGGCGCCGATCGTGATGCGCCGATCCTTTCCGCGCAGCATGACGGCATCGGCCGCGGTATCGCGGGTTTCGACTTCGACCGGCTGGCCCGGCTTGAGGCCGTTGGTCTCGATGAAGCGCAGAAACGCGGGATCCTGATCGGCGACGCGCGTGACCCTGAGCGGCGTGCCGGTCGGGCAGGTGAGGAGGCTCTCGAGATGGCGCTGCGGGATCGCGCCGTCGGGGTTCGGAATCGGATCGCCATGCGGATCGTGCGTCGGACGCCCGAGCATCTCGTCGATGCGCTCGATGAGCCGCTCCGACACGACGTGCTCGAGCTGTTCCGCGTCGTCGTGCACTTCGTCCCAGCGCATGCCCATCACCTGCACGAGGAAGAGCTCGACGAGGCGGTGCCGCCGCAGCACGAGGCCCGCGAGCTTTTCGCCGGCGGCGCTCAGCCGCACGCCGCTGTACGGCTCGTACTCCGCGAGCCCCGATTCCGCGAGCGCCTTGACCATCGTGGTCGCCGTGCCGGGCGTGACGCCGAGCGTCGACGCGACCTGCCCCATCGACACGAGGCGCTGATCGCGCGCCAGCGACGCCTGGCCCTGATAGATCGCCTTGAGGTAGTTCTCGACCGTGCTCGACGGGAACATGCCACGATATTATCCGACATGTCGCTCGGGGAACGGATTGCGACGCCGGACGGGAAGCGCCGCTACGTGCGCGCGTTGTTCGCAACCATCGCCGATCGCTACGACTTCATTACCGTCGCGCTGTCGTACGGCCAGGATCGGCGATGGAAGCGACGGTTGATCGACCTGGCCGCGCCGGGTCCCGGCACACGGGCGCTGGATCTGGCCACGGGGACGGGCGACCTCGCCTTCGCGGCAGCGGCGCGGGGCGCGCGCGTGGTCGGTCTCGACATCACCCACCGCATGATCGAGCTCGCGCGGGAGAAAGAAGTTGTCGCGCGCGGGGCTGAAAGCCCCACGCGACGTCCGAGCGCGGTACGATTCATCGTGGGCGACATGCTGGCGCTGCCGTTTCCAAACGGCTCATTCGACATGGTGACGACCGGGTACGGGCTGCGCAACGTGCCGAACTTGACGACGGCCATCGATGAAATCCGGCGGGTGCTGAGGTCGGGCGGTCAGCTTCTGTCGCTGGATTTCAACCGTCCGTCGAATCCGATCGTCCGTGCGGCGTATCTCGCGTATCTCACCGTCGTGGGGGCGGCGCTCGGCTTTGCGCTGCATCGCGATCCCGACACGTATCGCTACATTCCGGCGTCGATACGTCAGTACCCGGGGGCGGACGCCGTCGCGCGGTTGTTCGAGGCCAGAGGCTTCCGTCGCGTGCGCGGCTATCCGGTGCTCGGCGGATTGATGACGATTCATCATGCCATTCGAGATTGACACGACGAACTGGTCGGGCGAGGGCGAGTTCACGCAGCGGCTGATCGAGCGGCTGCGGCGGCTCGACGCGATCCGTTTCGTACGCGTCGAAGATGCGCCCGCGACGCGGTCGGAGGCCGACTACAACTTCATCAGCAACGAAGTGTTCGTCGAATTCACGACCGCGGAGCGCAGGGAGCGGATCACGCGATTCGGCCTGCTGCCGGGATCTCGCGTCGTCGTCGAAAAGACGATGACGCTGGCCGGCCTCGAGGCCGCGCTCGCGGCGACCCCTGATGTTGGCGAACCCGACTACGGCGACGCGGGAATGCTTCAATTTTTGAGGACGGAGCGAATCATTCCTCCATATCAAACCCGCGGGTATAAACTCGTCGAGCTGGTGCGGATCTATGAAGTCGGCACGCCCCGACGTTCCTAATGGTTGACGGCGCTCACGCCGACATTGGAAGCAGCGTGCATGCGGCAGATCCGCGCGCAGTAGTGCGCACTCGTATGAACAAACGTCCACGGTCTGAGCGCGCCGGTCGATGAGCCTCGTTACCTCGCTGCTCCACGCCATCGTTCGCGTCGACGGCGAAGCGCTGGTGGTGCACGTCGGCGACACACCGTACGTGGTGTCGCCCACGGGACAAGTCGAGCTCGCCAGCAAGGGGCTCGCGCTCGAAGCCGTGAACGGCATTATCACGCAGCTCCTGCCCGCGGACCTCCAGCGCGCGCTCGACGAGTTCGGCGCCGTGCAGCACGAGCTGCCCGTTGCGCCCGAATTTCCCCGTGAGCGCTTCACCGTCGTGGCGGCGCGCGGTGGCGACGATGTGTGGATCGAGATTCGTCGTCGCCACGTGGACGAGGACGACCGGATTCCCGAGGACCTGCCGCCGCCGCGGCCGCCTGCGGCTCACGACCTCCGAGTCCCCACGCCAGCGCCGGTCGTGCCCGCGCCCGGGCCCGTGCCCGGGCCGATCCCCGCGCCGGTGCAGCCGCCTCCACCGAAACTCGCGCCGCCACCGGCCGCCGTTGTCGCACCGCCTGCTCAGACCGCGCGTGTGGCCGAAGAGGCGTGGTCGGAAGTGGAATTGGTCGACGACCAGGACCAAGGCGTCGACGCACGCCGCGCGAAAGCCGCACTTGATCAACCCGCGCCCTCGCCGCCCGTGGCCGCGGCGCCGCCGCCGATCGCGCCACCGAAGACCGCGTCGCCACGCAAGACCGCGCCGTCACCCAAGACCGCGTCGCCCAAGACCGCGCGGCCGCCCAAGGTGGCGCCGCCACCGCCGAAAGTTGCGGCGGCAACGCCGGCGGCCGTGCTGCCGATCTCGCGCAACCCCATTCGGCCGGAGCCGCAATTGCCGTCGGTGGGCGATCCGACGATGTCGGGTCTCGATCGCCTGTTAAGGACGTCCGCGGCCCGCGGCGCGTCGACGCTGTATCTCTCGTCCGAGTCGCGGCCCTCGGTGCGCGTCGACGGCGAGCTGCAGACGCTCGAGGGCGAGCCCGTGCTCACCGCGCGTGATGTCGAATCACTGCTGTTGACCTTGATGCCCGAACGCAGCCACGAGGCGCTGCGCACGGGCGCGGCCACCGAGTGGATTCGCGATATCGAGGACGTGGGACGCGTGCGCTGCATGAGCTTCCGCGACCACCGCGGACCGGGCGGTGTGTTCCGGCTGATGCCCACGCGCACGGCCTCGGCCGATCAGCTCGGATTGCCGCACGCCGTGCAGGCGCTGACGATCGAGCCGGAAGGGCTCGTGCTCGTGGCGGGTCCGCGGTCGAGCGGCAAGCGCACGCTGCTCTCCGCGTTCGTCGACTCGATCAACCGCGCGCGCAGGGACCACATCATCACGATCGAGCGCGAGATCAACATCGTGCACGAGCGCGGCCGCTCGTTCATCAGCCAGCGCGAAGTGCGCGGCAACGACGAGGAGATGCTGGCCGCGGCGCGCGCGGCGCTGCGCGAGGATCCGGACGTCCTCGTCATCGAGGATCTGCGAACCCGCGGGCTCATCAACGTCGCGCTCGAAGCGGCGGCCTCGGGCCACCTCGTGGTCGGCGGGTTCTCGGCGCACACGGCGACAGGCGCCATCGATCGCATCATCAATCTCTACGCGCCGGAGTTCCGCCGTCAGGTGCAACTCGCGCTGGCCGACAGTCTGCGCGGCGTCATCGATCGCGGAAGGCAAGACGTCGCAGTTGCCGGGAGCGATCGAGGGCGGGCGACGGTACGGCATGATGCCGCTCAACGATGGGTTGGTCGGTCTGGTGCAGTCGGGCGTCGTCGACGCGCTTGAAGCCTACCGGCGGACGACCGATCGCGGCGGTCTGCTCGCCGCGCTGAAGCGCCAGGGCGTCGACACCTCGTTCGTCGAAAAGCTCGCGTAGTCGCTCGGCTGAAGCCTCGCGCTACGAACACCTCGCACGCGATCCCCTCGTCGTCAGCGCTCCACAAACGGTTCGAGCGCTTTCGTCAAAAGCTCCAGCAACGCCTCTTCTCCCAGCGCGTCGGGCGCGCCGATCGCCTGCTCGGATGCGATGACCCGCCGGCCGCGGTTTCGACTGGTGTGCAGCATCACCTGAGGCACGGCCTCGCCTGCGTCCAGCGAGATCTCGATGAAATCCTCCGTGCCGCGATCCGACATCAGCCGCACGCTGCCCGACGGCGTGAACACGGTGAACGGGTAGCCGTCCGCTTTGAGCACGTTGGCCACCTGCCGAAACAGCGGAACGGCGATTCGACTCAGGAAGCTCTCGAAGGCCTTCGCGGCTTCGTCGTTGCGCTCGCGCCGCTCGGCGCCGCGGCGCTTGGCCCGCTCGATCGCGCGGAGGAGCTGTTTGCGGACGTCGGCGGTTTCCATGCGGTCAAATCACGTTCTGCCGGCGAAGGCCGGCGATGGCGTCCTCGCTGATGCCGAGATCCCGCGCCAGCACCGCGTCGGTGTGCTGGCCGAGCAGAGGCGGCGGCGTGCGCCTCGATGCGCGCGATCATCTCCCGCGCATCCATCTGCGGATCCTCGAAAAGCTCTTTCAGGTTTCGCACCGATCCGCAAGGAACGCCGGCGGCCGTGAGGCGATCGATCCAGTACCGCCGCGGCTGAGCGCGCAGCGCATCGGCGACGAACGGCCGGACCTCGTCGTATCGCGTAACGCGCTGGCGGTTGGTGGCGAAGCGCGGGTCGTCCGGCAATGCCGCGACGCCGCGGAAGCGGCGCCACTGCTCGTCGGTGCCGACGGCGAGGACGAAGTCTCCGTCTGACGCGGCAAAGGTCTCGTACGGCACGATGCTCGGATGTCGATTGCCGAGTCGCGCCGGTACCTGGTCGCTCGCGAAGTAGTTGCCGGCCTGGTAGGTGAGCAGCGCCGCGACCGAGTCGAGCATCGCGACGTCCACTTCCTGGCCTCTGCCCGTGCGCTCGCGCGCGAACAACGCCATCGACACGCCGTAGGCGGCGAACATGCCGGACACGATGTCGGCGATCGCGACACCCAACCGGAACGGCGGGCCATCGGGCGCGCCGGTGATGCTCATCAGGCCGCCTTCGGCCTGGATCACCGCGTCATAGCCGGGTTCGTTGCGCCGCGGCCCCGTCTGACCGAACCCTGACACCGAGCAATAGATCAAGCGCGGATACCGCGCGGCGAGCGTCTTGTAGTCGAAGCCCAGCTTGGCCAGCGTGCCGGGGCGAAAATTTTCGACCAGGACGTCGCTTTTCGAGAGCAGCTGTCGCAGGATCGCCCGGCCCTCGGAATGCTTGAAGTCCAGCGTGATGCTCTCTTTGTTCCGGTTGATGCTCAGGAAATACGCGCTTTCCCCTTCGAGAAACGGCGGACCCCAGGCGCGCGTGTCGTCGCCCTTGCCCGGCTGTTCGATCTTGATGACGCGCGCGCCCATGTCGGCGAGCAGCATCGTGCAGTAGGGGCCCGACAACACGCGCGTCAGGTCGAGAACCGTGATCCCTTCGAGTGGCCTCATATAATGACAAGCATGATTATCGTCTACGCGGGCAGCGCCTGACGAAGCTGCGAACAGGTGAAAGAGTTGCTTTCACGAGAAGGCGTGCCGTTCACGGCCTACAACGTCGACGAAGACGATCGCGCGTACGATGAGCTGATCGCGCGGGGCTGGCGCACCGTGCCCGTGACGATCATCGGCGAGCGCACGATCAAGGGCTTCGACGCCGACGCGCTCATGGGCGCGATCGCCGACTGGCGCGTCCGTTTCGAAGATCCTTCACAATCGTGACCAAGAGCGTAATAGCTCATGGACTATACTGACCTCTTTTTGTGTCGTCGCCGTGCAGACACCAAGGGCTAACAGGAGCATTACAACTGAAGTCCCGATGACGTCCGCGACACTTCCGAACCTCGCGCGCATACCGTCCGGCGAGTTCTACATGGGCGCGGCCGATGTCGAGGAAGACGAACGGCCTGTCCATCGCGTGTTCGTGAGCGAGTTCTTCATCGGACGGTTTCCGGTCACGCACGACGAATACGCGCGATTCATCCGCGCGACTGGATATCCTGCGCCGGCGATTCGCGGCCTCCCGCTCATCGCCTCCGGAGGACGCGATTCGATTTTCAAGGAGCTCGCGGCGCCCTACACGTGGCCGGACGCACAGCCTCCGCCTGGTCATGGCGGCCATCCAGTCGTCCTGGTGCGCTATGACGATGCGCTCGCGTATTGCGAGTGGCTGTCGAATGGGCTCGGTCGCGACGTGCGGCTGCCCACCGAAGCCGAGTGGGAGAAAGCGGCGCGCGCCAACGTGGAGGGCCAGCGGTACCCCTGGGGCAACGACATCGATTCCTCACGCTGCAACTATCTGACCGATCCGTCACTCAAGCGCCAGCGAGGCACACGATCGACGGGCACGTATCCGCCGAATGCGTACGGGCTCTACGACATGTGCGGCAACGTGTGGGAGTGGGTCTCGGACTGGTACAGCGCTGAATCGTACGGGTTCGGCGATGCGCGGGATCCCCGCGGTCCTGCATCCGGCAGCCTGCGCATCGTCCGCGGCGGGTCGTGGGTCACCGAGGACTTGTCGATGCTGCGTTGCGCGTATCGGCACAAAGTGCCGCCGGACACTTATTCCTACAGCGTGGGATTCCGGGTCGTATGCGGAGCCTGACGGCCGAGGGTTACGCGCGCGCGCGGCGCACGCTCATACGACGCGATCCTGTGCTCGGCGCGGCCATCAAACGCATCGGTCCGTGCGGGATGGCCGATCGCCAGCGGACAGATCACCTCAGCGCGCTCGTCGGCGCGATCGTGAGTCAACAGTTGTCGACGAAGGCGGCGGCGACGATCTTCGCGCGGTTCGTCGCGCTGTTTCCCGACGGTCGCATCCCGCAC
>JACPZV010000415.1 GCA_016195295.1 Acidobacteriota bacterium | reverse complement strand
GTTGCGCGCAAAACCGATTAGGGCTTCGACCGCCGCGGTGCCCGTTTGGAACGCGAGCGCCGCCAACGCTGGGTCCCCGACGCGACTGATGCGCTCGCGGTCCGACCCCGCGCCGGTCACGAGCGACGACAGCCACGCGACGCTGTCGTCCGGCCTGACGTCGCCGAGCCAGACGAGCGGCATGTTGCCGGCGTCGATGTCGCACTCCGGCGTGAACGTGCGCACGCGCATCACGGCGCCGCCGTCCACGCGCGCCAGCACGAGAAACTCGGTCGGCGGTTCGAGCGTGATGCGCGATTCGCGCGCATTGCCGGTCGTCCCCGTAGTCATGGTGACGCCGCTGCCGCCTTCGAGGCGGCAGGTCCCGCAGCAGGCGCCGCCGCTCGAAATCGTGTCGTAGCAGCACATGTGACGCGGACCGGCGGTCATCGGGACGCTGTAGCCGATCCACGTCGCCGTCGGGCGAGCGGCAACGGCCCGGACCTCGCGATCCAACCCCTGCGCTGCAGTCCGCGTCTCCGTGCGCGCGTTGGTGATGCGGCCTTGTGCGGCACCCGGCACCGCCGCACCCAGCACGGCACCCAGCACCCAGCACCGCAGCACCCAGCACCCTGTTTTCACTTCAGCAGCTCCATCAGGTAGTCCATCGCTTCCTTCGATTTCATCACGGACAGTTTGGACACGATGTCTTTCTTCATTTCCGGATTCTTCTCGGCCCGAGCCAGCGTCACGAGCGCCGTCGCGTTGTTCTGCGTGAAGAGCGCGTTCACCACCGCCTTGCGAACGTCTGGCGTAGCGTCGGACCCGTAGATGGCGACCAGCGCCTCACTCGTGCCGGACTTTTTCATCATGCCGAGGTTGCGAATCGCGGTCTTTCGCAGGTCCGGGTCCTTTTCGCCTTTGGCCAGCTCGATCATCTTGTCCGCGTCACCGCTCGTGAACATCGCCTGAAGGATTTGCTTTCTGACGTCGACCGATGCGTCACCCTGATAGAGCTGCGTCAGCTCGCTCGTCGCGCGCATCATGCCGAGCTGCCGGACGGCCTCGATCCGCAGCGACGCGTCGGTCTCGCTCTTGGCAAGCGTGAACAGGCGATCGCGATCGCCCGATTGCATGTAGCTGCGGAGGATGGCCTTCTTCACCGCCGAATCGTTCGCCGCGCGATACACGTCGGCGAGCAGCTGGCGGTTGTCGCTGCCGCCCATCATGCCGATGTAGCGGATCGCTTTCAGCTGGAGATCGGGATTCGCGTTGCCTTTCGCGACGCCTGAAATGATGTCGCGCGCGCGTGCCGACCGGCTTTGGCTCAGCACGAACAGCGCGCGGTCCTTCACCTTCGGCGAGCTCGTGCCCGCGAGCATCTTCTCGATGACCGGCAGGGCCTGCTCCGGATCGCTGTTCATGATGCCGCGCAGCGCCAGGAGCTTCAGCTCTTCGTCGTTCTGCGCGTCGGGCGAGACGGTCTGGCCGGACGCCTGGCGCACTTCCACCTCGAGCGCCCTGGCGTCCTTCATCCAGCGGCTGTCCTTGAACTGCTGCGCGAAATCACCGAGCGTCTTCAGGGCATCCGTGCGCTCGCCCAGCTTCGACAGGCTGTACGCCTTCCAGTACAGCGCGGCATCGGTGCGGGCACTCTTGAGACCGATGAGCCGGTCGAGCTCCACGACGGCGCGATCGAACTTGCCCTGCTCGATCAGGTCGCGCGCGCGATCGTAGAGTTCGTCGGCGCGATCATCGTCTGACGCGGCGAACGGGCCTGCCACGCCCGACAGCCGGAACGGCGGCACCGGCGGCACGGGCGGGAGGGGAGGCATGGGCGAGGTGGCCAGCGCCGGCAGGGGCGGCAGCGGCGGCGCGCCGATCGGGCCGGCGCCGGCGGGCTGCGCGCCGGCCGTGGAGGCGAGCGCGCCGGCGAAAAGGACGGTCAACGGGAGAATTCGTCTGATGGTCATGGGTGTCAGCTGCTTTTCCGTGTTGATACTCGCGATATCACGGCGTCGCGCTGTCTCAGCTCGTCGCTCATGATTCGCACTTTGAAGAGCAAGGCCGCCGCGTCGATCCGGCGGCGGATTTGTTCGAGATCCGCCGCGCCGATCCGCGACGGGCTGTGGACGATTTCCAGCAGGCTGCGCTCGACCTCGTCGAGCACGCCGGCGATGGACGGCTCGCCGGCGTCGATCGCGTCCTGCCGATACAGGCGGCTGGCCGTCAGCAGATCGTCCGCCCAGCGCTGCGCGTTGGAGATGTCGCCGCGCGCCGGCGTGTTCATGATGTCGGTGAGCACACGCTCCGATCGATCGAGATGATCGGCGACCGCGGTCAGCAGGATGCGATGGCGGACGTCCCCGTCCGCGCTCGCCGCCGTGCCCACGTCCGCGGCGATCGCCGGGCCACTGGAGGCCGGCGCGACGGAAGCGCCGCGCGGCCACATCCGTCCCGCGACGAACGCGGCGAGGACGAGCGCCGCGGCCGCGCCGGCGAGCGCGAGCCGGTCGGTCCGAAGCCACGCCATCCACGTTATCGCCCACCGAGGCGCGTCTTGTTCGGGCAGCCGATGCCGGATCCGCTGCCAGACCTCGAGCCCGTACTGATCGCCGCGCTCGGGGGCGTCGGGCGCCGTGACCATCGCGAGCGTGCCCGCAATCTCGCGATACGTGGCGGCGCACGCCGCGCACGTCTCCAGATGACGGACCACTTCACTCCGAGGACCGTCCCCCTGACGATCGGTCCGGTATCGCCCTTCGCCGTAGAAGTAGAGCGTCAGTTCGTCTTCGCCAAAATGTGTGCTCACGATTCCTGACTCCGCAGCGGCGCCAGTGCCGCCCGCAACTTCCTCACCGCTCGAAACACGCTGTGTTTCGCCGCGCTCGTGCCCAGTCCGAGCGTCTTGCCGATTTCATCAATCGACCGTCCTTCGTAGTGCCGCAGCGTGAACGCCGCGCGCTCGAGCGCGCTCAATCCGTCGAGCGCCCGCTGCACGCGCTTCTCGATCTCCGCGCTCCGCGCGAGCCGCTCAGGGCCCGGCAGATCCGTCGCCGGCAGTTCGACGGCATCCTCGAGACTGTCGCCGCGCACTTGATCGTGCCGAGCTTGTTTGGCGCGCATCAGATCCACCGAGCAATTGGCGACGATGCGATACAGCCACGTACCGAAATTGGCGCGGGACTCGAATCGTCCCAGCTGGCGATACGCTTTGAGGAAGCTCTCCTGCACCACATCTTCGGCATCCTGTTCGTTGCCGGTCATGCGAAAGGCCAGCCGGAACGCGCTGCGGCTGTGCCGCTCGACGAGCGCGCGAAACGCCTCGCTGTCGCCCTGGCGGGCACGATCCAGGACGGCTGCCGCCTCCGTCGCGTCCATCTGATCCACTTAGACGGAGTGTAACGTGTGTGGTTAGGGGAGTTAGCGCGGGGAAGGGCTGGGGCTGGGGCTAAGGGCTAAGGGCTGAGGGCTGAGGGCTGAGGGCGGAAGGCAGAAGGTGCGCTAGCGCGCATCGCTGTAGAAATGACGCGGACG
>JACPZV010000414.1 GCA_016195295.1 Acidobacteriota bacterium | reverse complement strand
TAAAGATCCAGTGGCGAAACGGCGCCTGCGGCCGATACTGGTGCCGCCGCGTGTGCAGCTTGAGAAACGTCTTCTGGAACAGATCGTCAGCCGCGTTCGGGGGTTGCGCCGTGCGACACAGAAAGTTGTAAATCGGCTTCGCGTAGCGCGCATACACTTCGTCGAAGGCTTGCTGGTCGCCGGCTTGATAGACGCGCATCAATTCTTCATCCGTCCGCGCGTCGACGGCCGGATCGCCCTCGCCGCACCGCGTGACGACATCCTTGTCAACGCTGACACCAACGCCGGTGGCTTTGCAGCGGGGCTCGCCACGCCAGGGCATCCGCGACGTGGCACCTTGGAATTCCCGCCCTGACATGTCGTCTCCCCCTTTTCGTTACCCGGATACCGATTGGCGACGGCGCCTGCCCCGAACACAGGCGCCGTGATGCATCACGAGGCGAGATCGGCTCGGGCGTATCCGCCGTGGCGTGTTCGGCGGAGGAACTTGACATCGACGAGCGCATCAAGCACCGCATCGCATGTGATCGAATCGAGACCCCAGAGTCGCTCAGCCTGCGTCTTCGTCAGGTGCAACCCAGGAATCTCCAGATACTCAGCGCGAATGAGGCGAAGCCAATCCGCAAGCGTCGTCTGAGCGGCTGCGAGTGCGGTTGCCGGGTGTTGCTGTGATTCCGCCGAGGATGAAATCGGTGAAGATGTTGATGACATCTGTTCCTCACTTCGCAGACAGCGTTTTCTGGCAAGAGAAGATGACCCGTGGCGGGCAGCAATCAATGGGCCGGACGCATTGCCGTCGCTGAAACGTGCCGGTTTCAGAGTTGCTGATGATTCCTGATGACTGAAGTGAGAACTATTTCGCGGTGCGCGGGAAATGTCCCTCACTCTGGAGGACGCTCCACGGTGGACACTGATGTTTTGAGTACACCAGTGTGAAGCAGTGGTTTGACCAGAGGTCTCAACGAGTTCCTCGTGCGTTTCCAAGTGCCGGTAACGCCGATTCATTTGTCAGGCAGCTCGTGATTCGACCTAAGACAGCGCCTCGCTGGCAACGAGCGGTGTTGGATAGGCGACAAAAAAAGAAGCCCGGCAATCTCTCACAAGAGAGCGTGCCGGGCTCCACACTTGCGCCCGTTGCAACTATCCGAGGTGCGCCGCGTCTACCGCCGCAGGCCCTGTCTATATCACGATTGCCGGCCAGCCGGCAAGAGCTTCTTTTCGCTCTCCACCTGGCACACCACCGCCCGCGGGCGCAGGGCCCCTGGTGCAAGTTTCACCGACACGGTCACCGCACGAATGTCGTCGCCGCGATCGACCTCGCGGGCCCAGCGGCGTAACGTCTGAGTGACCGCCGCAATCACCTCTTCCATGCGCGTCATTGAGAGAACTCCTGCCGAATGTCGGACTTGTTGATCACGTCTCCCTCTCGTGCGTCCGACAGTCTCCTTCCATCCCAAACCCGCTCATGTCCCGTACGCCAACTCCCCAGCGTCATCGCCCGTCACGGAACGCAGCGCCGACAAGACGTCGACGACGACGGCCCCGCCCCGGACTTTGGCGCGGAACGTGGTCCCGTCGCGCCAGTTCCTGCTGATCGGCACCTTGACGTGGTCGTCGATGACGCGCTTGAGGAAGCGCGCGCCGTAGGCCAGGTTGGAGCCGAGATCGACGAGCCGCTCGAGTGCCGCGGGCTCAACCTCCAGGGTCTTCCCGAACCGGCGAAGCGTCGCCGCCACCCGATCGAGATACTGCTGCGCGATCTGGCGAACGGCGGCCTTCGTCAGCGGCGCGAACAGCACGACCTCGTCGATGCGATTGCGAAACTCCGGCGGGAAGCGCCGCTCCAGTTCGCGAAACACTTCGCCGCGAATCTGATCGAGCCCGACATCCTGCGCGCGGAAGCCGAGCGGGTTCGTGAGCTGTCGGAAATGCTCCGACCCGAGGTTCGACGTCATGATGATGATGGCGTCACTCAAGTAGACGCGCTTGCCGTGTCCGTCTGTGAGCCATCCTTCGTCAAACGCCTGCAGGAACAGGTTGAGCAGCGACGGACTGGCCTTCTCGACCTCGTCGAGCAGGACGACGCTGTACGGATGGTCCCGGAGCTGGTTGATGAGCACGCCGCCCCGCTCGGAGCCGACAATCCCACGCGGCATGCCAATCAACTTATCGACGGCAACAGCCCCGTCCTGATACTCGGACATATCGACGCGGATCATCTGCCGCTCGTCACCGAACAGGAACGCGGCCACCGCCTTGGCCAGCTCGGTCTTTCCAACGCCGGTCGGGCCGAGGAACAGCAGCACGCCGTCGGGCCGATCGAAGCCGTCCTTGAGCGGCCCTTTGTTCAGGATCAAGCGGCGCGCCACGGCGCGGACCGCGTCCGGCTGGCCAACGACGCGCGCGGCCAGCTCCTCTTCGATTCGACGGAACCGGTCGGTGACGTCGCGGCGGACCATGTCGATCGGAATACGCGCGGCGTCGGCGATGACGCCCATCACGTCGGCCCGGGTCACCTCCCAGCGCCCGTCCATCTCAGCGCGCACCGCCGCCGTGTCGAGCCAGCCGATCGGCTTGTCGGGAAGATGGAGATGACGCTGATACCGCGGCGCCAGGTCGAGCGCGGCCTCGATCGCATCGTCGAGCAGGTGCACGGCGTAGTTGCGTTCGAATCTCGGGCAGAGGTGGTCGATGATCCGGCGCGTTTCGTCGAGCGTCGGCTCGGGAACGAGCACCGTCCGGAAGCGACGCGCCAGCGCCTCATCTCCCTGGATGTATTCCTTGTACTCGCTCAGCGTGGTCGCCCCGATGATCCGGACCTCGCCCCGTGCGAGCACCGACTTGAACACCGTGGCCGCATCCGATGGCGCACCGAGCGCCGAGCCGGCGCCGATTATCGTGTGGACCTCGTCGATGAAGAGCAC
>JACPZV010000413.1 GCA_016195295.1 Acidobacteriota bacterium | reverse complement strand
GTTGAAGCTGCGGTGAAGCGTGATGTTCAGTGTTGACCACATGCGCGTGACCGTCGCCGGCGCCGCGCGGAGCGGACTGGCCGCCGCCGAGCTGCTCGCTCGCCGCGGCGCACGGGTCACCCTGTCGGACACCCGCGCGGTCGTCCCGGAAGCTGAGCCGCTCCGCGATCTCGGCGTGCGCCTCGAGGTGGGAGGGCACACGGTCGCCACGTTCACCAACGCGGACCTGGTCGTGCTGAGCCCAGGCGTGCCGCCGGATCAGCCGGTCGTGCAGGCCGCTCGCGCGCGCGGCGTTCCCGTGATCGCCGAGATCGAGCTCGCGTCCCGCTGGCTGCAGGGCCGCGTGATCGCGATTACCGGCACGAAAGGCAAGTCGACGACGACCGCGCTCACGGGACGGATTCTGGAGACCGCCGGCTTCAAGGTCAAGGTCGGCGGCAACATCGGCGCGCCGCTCAGCGCGCAGGTGTCCGAGTCGACGCCGGAGACGTTTCACGTCGTCGAGGCGAGCAGCTTTCAGCTCGAGCAGATCGAGACGTTTCATCCGTGGATTGCCGTGATGCTGAACTTCTCGCCCGACCATCTCGATCGCCATCCGAACGTGGAGGCGTACGCGGCGGCCAAGGCGCGCATCTTCGAGAATCAAGACGCGGGCGACTGGGCGGTGATCAACGCCGACGATCCGGCCGTGTTGGAGCTGGCGCGCCGCGGCCGGGCCAGGGCGCGTCACTTCGCGCGCACCCGCGCGATCGCCGACGGAACGGTGATCGACGGCGGGTGGATCGTCGTTCGGAAAGGCGCGGCCGCGGATCGTCTGGTGCCGCTTGCGGCGGTGCACCTCCTCGGACCGCACCTGGTGAGCGATGTCATGGCGGCCGCGACCGTCGGCGTGATTGCCGGCGCGACGCCGGCGGCGATGGCCGCGGCCGTCGACGGATTTCACGGGCTCGAGCACGCGATGGAGCTGGTCGCCGACGTCAACGGCGTTCGGTTCGTGAACGACTCCAAGGCCACCAACGTCGAGTCGGCGCTGCGATCGATCGAGAGCTTCGACCGGGATCTCGTGGCGATCGTCGGCGGCAAGTTCAAAGGCGGCGATCTGCGGCTGCTGCGTGATCCGCTGCGCGCGCGCGCCAAAGCGGTGATCGCGATCGGCGAAGCGAGACCGCTCGTCCGCGCCGCGCTGGCGGGCGCGGTGGACGTGCACGAGGTCGAGGCGTTCGACGCCGCGATTGCGCGCGCGTACGAGATCGCGCGGCCGAGCGGCGTCGTGCTGCTCGCGCCGGCGTGCGCGAGCTTCGACATGTTTCGCGATTACGCGGAACGGGGAAGGCGCTTCAAGGAGGAAGTGAAGCGGCTAGAGCTAAGGGCTAAGGGCTAAGGGCTAAGGGCTAAGGGCTAAGGGCTAAGGGCTAAGGGCTCACGACAAGCGGTCTGGATCAGCCCTCAGCCTTCCGCTCTCAGCCCTTGAGAGGTTCTTGAGCATTGAGCGGTGAACAGTCGTCAGTCGGTCTTGCGGTAGAGGACGAGCTGCTGGGAACGCAGGCTGCCCCGCCTGCGAAGCTGGTGCCTCGGCCCGAGGCCGACTGATGACTGTTGACCGCTCAGGGCGATCCTAGCGCGTTCGGGAAGTATTTCGGGCGCAGTCGCGCCCAACTGTAGAGGGCATGGCCAGAAAACTGAAGTCCGACCGGATGCTGTTCGCGGCGACCGTCCTGCTGGTCGGCCTCAGCATCGTGATGGTCTACAGCGCATCAGCGGTCGTGGGCCTCGAACGCTTCGGCAAGCCGTCCATGTTTCTGATCAGGCAGGGCATGTGGGTGCTGCTCGGCATGGCGATGTTGTACGTCGTGATGCAGATCGACTACCACTACTACCGCGAGCCGGCGATCATCTGGACCGGCCTCGCGTGCGCGGTGCTGGCCCTGATCGCCGTGTTCTTCGGCGCGCCGGTCAACGGCGCGCGGCGCTGGTTCGGCCTCGGCGGCATCGGCGTGCAGCCGTCGGAGTTCGCCAAGCTGGTCGCGATCTTCTTCATCGCCGCGGTGCTCGAGCGGCGGATGCACCGTATAGACGAAGCGACGTACGCGCTGTTGCCGATCGGCCTCCTCGTGCTCGGGCTGGTGGCGCTCATCCTGCCCGAGCCCGACTTCGGCACGTCGATGACGCTGGTGTTGATCGCCGCGGTGATGGTGTTCGCCGCGGGCCTGAACTACCGCTACGTCGTCGGCGTCGCGCTGGCGTCGCTGCCCGTCCTGTACGTCGTCGTGATGGGGTCGGCGTATCGACGGCGCCGGACGCTCGCGTTTCTCAATCCGTGGGACGACCCGCGCGGCGACGGTTTCCAGATTATTCAGTCGCTGATCGCGGTCGGCACCGGCGGCGTCTGGGGCCGCGGGTTGATGAACGGCGTGCAGAAGCTCTTCTATCTCCCCGAGCCGCACACCGACTTCATCTACTCGGTCATCTCCGAAGAGCTGGGACTGATTGGCGCGACGGCCGTGCTGTTGTGCTTCTGCGTCGTGACGTGGCGCGGGCTCCGCGTCGCGCTGCGCGCGCCGGACACGTTCGGCGCGTTCCTCGCGCTCGGATTGACGACGATGGTGGCCGTGCAGGCGCTCGTGAACATCAGCGTCGTGCTCGGGTTGATGCCGACCAAGGGGATCCCGCTGCCGTTCGTGAGCGCGGGGGGATCGTCGCTGCTGATTAATCTGGTCGGGATGGGGATTCTCTTGAACGTGTCGCAGCACGCGTCGTCGTTCGAGGCATGAAAAAAGGGCGTGGAAAAGATCCCCGTCCCTTTTTCCGTGGTGATCGCGGGTGGCGGCACCGGCGGTCACCTGTATCCGGGCATCGCGGTCGCACGCGAGCTGCAAAGGCGGCATCCGGACGCGCGGATTTCGTTTGCGGGCACGTCGCGCGGTCTCGAGGCGCGCGTGGTGCCGCGCGAGGGGTTTCCGTTGGATCTGATCAGGATCGCGGGCGTGAAAGGAAAGTCGTTCGCCAGGCGCGTGGGCGGTGCGGCACTCGTGCCGATCAGCCTGTTCGATGCCTGGCGGATCGTCTCGACCCGTCGTCCCGACCTGGTGATCGGCGTGGGCGGCTACAGCGCCGGTCCGGTGGTGCTCGTCGCCGCGCTACGCGGCGTGCCGACGATGGTGCTCGAACAGAACGCGGTGCCCGGCCTCACGAACCGGTTGCTCGCGCGGGTCGTGCACGCGGCGGCGGTGACATTCGACTCGACGCGGACGTTCTTTGGATCCAAGGCATTCGTCAGCGGCAACCCGGTCCGACCGGAGTTTTTCGCGACGGTGGGACCAAGACAGGAGTCGGAACGCGATGACCACGCATCCGTCGCACGGGTTTTAGTTTTTGGCGGCTCTCAGGGCGCGCACGCAATCAACGTGGCCATGGTGGAGGCAGCGCCGCGGTTGGCGGCCGGCGGTTCGCGTCTTCGTCTCGTTCACCAGACGGGAGAGCGAGACGTGGAGATGGTGCGCGCCGCCTATCGGCAAGCGGGGCTTCAGGCCGACGTCGAGCCGTTCCTCTACGACATGGGACGGCAACTCGGACACGCGGACGTAGTCGTGTGCCGGGCCGGCGCGACGACGCTGGCCGAGATCAGCGCGGCGGGCAAGGCGGCGATTTTGATTCCGCTGCCGAGCGCCACCGACGATCACCAGCGGAGGAACGCCGAGACGCTGGAGGCCGCCGGCGCCGCGGAGGTGCTGCTGCAGGCCGATCTCTCGGGTCCGGTGCTCGCCGAACGCATCGTCGCGCTCGCCGGCGATCGAGCGCGCCGAGAACAGATGTCGGCCGCGGCGAGATCGCTCGCGCGCCCGGACGCGGCGAAGGTCATCGTGGATCGAGCGCTCGCGTTGGCGAACGCTGAACCGTGAACCCTGAACCCGGAACCTGGAACCCGAAAAGGTGTTAGGCAAAACGCGGCGGATTCACTTCATCGGGATCGGGGGCACCGGCATGAGCGGGATTGCCGAGCTGCTCGCCAATCTCGATTACGTCGTCAGCGGGTCGGACGAAAAGCGGTCGTCCGTGACCGATCGACTCGAGAGGCTGGGCATCCGGATCGCGTACGGGCACGTGGCGGCCAACGTCGGCGACACGGACGTCGTGGTGACGTCCTCGGCGGTGCGGGCGACGAACCCGGAAGTGCGCGAGGCGGTGCGGCGGCAGATTCCCGTGATCCCGCGCGCCGAGATGCTCGCGGAGCTGATGCGCCTCCGCTACGCGATCGCGGTCGCGGGCGCGCACGGGAAAACGACGACGACCTCGATGATCGCGCTGACGCTCGAGCGGGCCGGTCTGGATCCGACGGCGGTGATCGGCGGGCGGTTGAGCGCGTTCGGCGGCAACGCGCGGCTCGGTCGCGGTCAGTTCATGGTGGCCGAAGCGGATGAGAGCGATCGGTCGTTCCTGAAATTGTTTCCGACGATGGCGGTGATTACGAACAGCGACCACGAACACCTCGAGAACTACGGCGGGTTCGACGACCTCCAGCGGGCGTTCGTCGACTTCGCCAACCACGTGCCGTTTTACGGCACGGTGGTCGCGTGCGTGGACGATCCGAACCTGGCGTCCGTGCTGCCGCGCATCACGCGTCGCGTGACGATGTACGGGCTGTCGTCGGCGGACGCCGATCTGACGGCCACCGACGTCACGCTGGGACCGCGGGCCGTGACGGCGACCGTGCAGCGCCGCATCCGGCGGGCGAACGCGCCGGGGACCACGACGACGCTCGGGCCCGTGACGCTGGCCGTGCCCGGCCGGCACAACCTGCAGAACGCGCTTGCGGCGATCGCGGTCGGCCTCGAGCTCGACGTACCGTTCGAGCGGCTCGCGGCCGGACTGCGCGACTTCCACGGCGTCGAGCGCCGCTTCGACGTACGCGGCGAGCCGAACGGCATCCTGATCGTCGACGACTACGGCCACCACCCGACCGAGATCGCCGCGGTCCTTGCCGCGGCGCGCGCGTTCAACCGTCGCCTCATCGTCGCGTTTCAGCCGCACCGTTTCACGCGCACGGCGGCGTTGATGGACGCGTTCGGCCCGGCGCTCGCGGCGGCCGATCACCTCGTGCTCACCGACATCTACGCCGCCGGCGAGGATCCGATTCCCGGCGCCACGCTCGACGCGCTCGCGGCGGCGATCCGCCGCAGCGTGCGCGCGCCGGTTGACGTGGTCCCGGCGCTCGACGACGTGCCGTCGGCGATCGCGCGCATCGCGAAACCGGGAGATCTCGTGATCACGCTGGGCGCTGGATCGATCGGGGGTGTGGCCGATCGGCTCGTGGCGGCCTTGAGCGGAGCGCGCTCCGCCCCGGCGGTGGATCGATGAGCGCGATTGCGGTGCGGGCCGATCGCCGATTCCGACGCCATCACGTCAAACCGGCGCGCCGCCGACGCCGCTGGCCTGCGCTCGTCAAACCCGCGCTGCAGTACGGGGTTCTCGGCGTGCTGCTGGCCTACGGCCTCTATCGCGGCGGAGCGGTCGCCGCGCACGCCCACGTCCTGCAGATCGATCGCATCGTCGTGCGGGGCAACGAGCGACTGTCGAAGGGCGAGCTGCTCGCGATGCTGAACGGGCTGCGCGGCGAGAGCCTCGTCTGGACCGATCTCGACGCCTGGCGCAGACGGCTGCAGGCCTCGCCGTGGGTCCGCGAGGCCGCGCTGCGGCGCTCGCTGCCGTCGACCGTGGAAGTCGTCGTCTCGGAACGGCAGCCGATGGGCCTCGGTCGCATCAACGGCGAGATGTACCTCGTCGACGAACACGGCTTGATCATCGATCAGTACGGTCCGCAGTACGCCGATCTCGATTTGCCGATCATCGACGGGTTGGCAACGACCGACGGCGGCTCGCTCACCGACGAAGCGCGCGCGGAGTTCGCGGCGCGCCTGATCGGGTCGCTCAGGGCGAAGCCGCAGATCGCGCGGCGCTTGTCGCAGATCGACGTGGCCGATCTCCACAACGCGCTCGTGATCCTCAACGGCGACCCGGCCGTGCTGCAACTCGGTGACGACCAGTTTCTGCCGCGGCTCCAGTCGTACCTCGATCTTGCGCCGACGCTGCGCGAGCGCGTGGCGGACATCGACTCCGTGGATCTGCGGTTCGACGATCGGGTCTACGTGCGGCCGGCCGGCAAGCCGGCGAGAGCGATCGAACAGAAGCGATAACCCGTAACCGGAGGCCCCTCGAGGCCCCCGGAGGCGTTGACGCCCTGGAGGCGAAGTGGCGCGCAAAGAACGATACCTGGTGGGGCTCGACGTGGGGACGTCGAAGGTGACGGCGGTGGTCGGCGAGATGCTCGACGGCGAGGGTCTCGATGTCGTCGGGCTCGGCGTCGCCGAGTCGCGCGGCATTCGCCGCGGCGTCGTCGTCAACCTCGAGGCGGCCGTCGAGTCCATCAAGAAGGCGATTGAAGAGGCCGAGCTGATGGCCGGCGTCGAAATCGACTCCGTGCACCTCGCGCTCTCGGGCCCGCACATCAAGGGCTTCAACAGCCGGGGCGTGATCGCGGTCGCCGGGAAGAACCGCGAGATCACGCGCGAGGACGTGCGGCGCGCGATCGACGCCGCGAAGGCGGTGTCGCTGCCGACGGGCCGCGAGATCCTGCACGTGCTGCCGCAGGACTTCGTCGTCGACGAGCAGGACGGCATCGGCGCGCCGGTCGGCATGACGGGCGCGCGGCTTGAGGTGAACGTCCACATCATCACGGGCAGTCAGAGCTCGACGCAGAACATCGTCGCGTGCGTGAACCGCGCGGGCGTCACGGTCAAGGAAACCGTGGTGGAGCAGCTCGCGGCGAGCGACGCCGTGCTGACCGAAGACGAAAAGGAACTCGGCGTCGCGCTCGTGGACATCGGCGGCGGGACGACCGACATCGCGATCCACGAGCGCGGCAGCCTGTGGCACACGGCCGTCGTCGGCATCGGCGGCGATCACTTCACCAACGACATCGCCGTCGGCCTCCGGACGCCGGTGCCGGAGGCGGAGAAGGTCAAGCGCAAGTGCGGCTGCGCGCTGTCCGGCATGGTCGACGAAGACGACACGATGGAAGTGGCCAGCGTCGGCGGACGCAAGCCGCGCGTGATGGCGCGCCGCATCCTGTCGGAGATCCTGCAGCCGCGCGCCGAAGAGATCTTTCATCTCGTCTGGGACGAGATTCGCCGCGCCGGCCATGAGAAGAGCTTGAACTCGGGCATCGTGCTGACGGGCGGCGGCGCGATTCTCGACGGCATGCCGGAGATCGCCGAACAGATTTTCGACCTGCCGATCCGACGCGGGTGTCCGACCGGCGTCGGCGGTCTCGCGGATCACGTGAACAGCCCGACGTTCGCGACCGGCGTCGGCCTCGTGCTCTACGGCTGCCGCAACGTCATGGGCGAAGCCGCGCGGACGCCGGTCGGCGCCGGCGCGTTTGTCCGTGTCGCCGGGCGGTTACGCGGACTGTTCAAGGAGTTTTTCTGATTGCAGGCCTGAAGGCCTGCGCTACCGCCGCGGGCCCGAAGGCCTGCGCGACAGGAAGGACGCTGATGGCTGACAACAAAACGCCGCACGACGACAGCAAAGACGCGAAGCGCATGAGGCTGCACCTCGAGGACGAGGGGAACGCGAGCGCGCGCATCAAGGTGATCGGCGTCGGCGGCGGCGGCAGCAACGCGGTGAATCGGATGGTCCGCGTCGGTTTGGAGGGCGTCGAGTTCATCGTCGCCAATACCGACGTGCAGGCCCTGCGCACCAACGCCGCGCCGCTCAAGCTTCAGATCGGCAGCAAGCTGACCAAGGGTCTGGGCGCCGGCGCCGATCCGGCGATCGGCCGCCAGGCGGCGCTCGAGGACACCGAGAAGATCATCCAGGCGCTCGACGGCGCCGAAATGATTTTCGTCACGACCGGCCTGGGCGGCGGCACGGGCACGGGCGCCGCGCCCGTGATTGCCAGCCTCGCCAGCGAGCTCGGCGCGCTCACGGTGGCCGTCGTCACCAAGCCGTTCAAGTTCGAGGGGAAGAAGCGGCAGACGCAAGCCGAGCGCGGGCTTGAGCTGCTCCGCGACTGCGTGGACACGATCATCAC